>DATHHZ010000185.1:0-6754 GCA_035316965.1 Burkholderiales bacterium
CGGTGCCCGCCCCGACATTCACGCCGATCCTGAGCGCGGTCCTGAGCGGGGGCGCGCGGCGGGCGGCCTCGGCGCCTTTTTCCTTCTGGAAACGCTCGCCGTCGAAGTACATCGCGTCCTGCGTCGCCCAGCCCACGCCGAGCGCCTTCATGCGCTCGAGCGTCGCCGCCGATGCGTCGTTGAGATGCGCGACGGCCCAGCGCAGGCCCTTGATCGGCGATTCCCTGTCGACACGCTCGAAGATGTCGAGCAACTGTCCGACGGAGCGGTCGTTGTGCCAGTGCATGTTGAGCGACATGCGGCGCTCGGCCGTCCATTTGGCGATCTCGTAGAACTGCGCCTTGTCCGTTTCCGATGGGCTGTCGTTGTTGTACATGCCCCAGGCGACGTTTTCGCCGATCCCGTTGAAGCGCAGCATCTCGTCGCCCATACCCATCGGCAGGAGCTGCGTGAGATTGCGGTAGTCCTCCAGCTCCGAGCCGCGTTTCTGCGCGAACACGGTGTAGGCGACGCGCAGGGTGAGGGCCTTGTCCTGCCACAGCTTGAACAGCGCCTGATAGTCGCGCGGCGCCATGCCGAATCCGCCCGGATCGACCACGCCGGTGAGCGCGAGGCGGTTGAGCTCCCGGAAGAACGCGCGCGTGCCCTCGACTCTTTGCTCGAAGCTCGGGGACGGAAGCCGGGAGAAAAGGGCGGTGATCGTCGCCGTATCTCCGCTGATGCCGCCGGTCCTGTTGCCGTTGGCGTCCTCGTCGAGCTTGCCGCGCGGCGGCACGTCGGCGTCGGTCGCGATATTGAGGGCCTTGAACGCCGCGGGTGTCATCAGCGCCCAGCCGTAGAAGAGCTGCACGTAGGCCGGATGTTCCCCCGCGGCGGCGGCGAGCTCGGTCTGCGTGGGCCGCCGTTTCTCCTGAAACTGCTCCGGAGTCCAGCCTCCCGCGACGATGAGCCAATCCCCCGGTTTCGCCCCGCGCGCCGCCTCACGGATGCGGCCGAGCGCCTCTGCGAGGCTGGAGGCGCCGATCCAGTTCACCTCCACGCTGTAGGAGAGCGCCGCGCGGATCGCGTGGATGTGTGAGTCGATGAGGCCGGGAATCACCGTGCGTCCGCGAAGGTCGACCACGCGCGTCTTGCGCCCGGCAAGCTTCATGATGTCCATTGAGCCGCCGAGCGCCGCGATCCTGCCTTCGCTCACGGCCATTGCGTCGCGGACCGAGGAGCGCTCGTCCAGGGTCAGGATCTTGCCGTGAACGAGGATAAGGTCTGCGGTCTGGGCCCGGTTCGGCCCCGCCAGCGCGAGGCACAAGACAGCCAACGCGGAAAAGCCGGTGATTCTCGCAATGGGATTCGTCAACGGGACCCCCTCCGAATATGCATATTATTCGAATGTCATTAGCTCAAGCCGTCGCGCGGAGTATAATTTTTTTATACCCGTACGTTCAACGGGAATTCTCACTCTCAACTCAGGACCGGAAACGCGCCATCTCCAGGGCGTTCCGGCCCGCTACCAAGACGGAGGTCGAAAATGGCTGTTCGCATAGGCGATGAAGCACCGGACTTCACGGCAGAAACCACAGAAGGAAAGATCCGCTTCCACGAATGGATCGGGGACAAATGGGCGATCCTTTTCTCGCATCCGAAGGATTTCACGCCCGTGTGCACCACCGAGCTCGGCTACATGGCGAAATTGAAGCCCGAGTTCGACAGGAGGAACACCAAGATCATCGGTCTTTCAATCGATCCGGTCAGCGATCACAAGAACTGGGTGAAGGATATCCAGGAGACGCAAGGGACCGCGGTCAACTATCCGATGATCGGCGACTCGGACCTGAACGTCGCGAAGCTCTACGACATGATCCATCCCAACGCGAGCGGCGGCAAACGCACCGCAGCGGACAATGCCACGATCCGCTCGGTGTTCATCATCGGCCCCGACAAGAAAGTGAAGGCGATGCTCATCTATCCGATGAGCGCGGGCCGAAATTTCGACGAGGTTCTGCGCCTGCTCGATTCACTGCAGCTCAATGCCAAACACGCGGTGGCGACGCCGGTGAACTGGAAGCCGGGCCAGGACGTGATCATACCGACCTCGGTGTCCGACGAGGAGGCGAAGAAAAAATACCCGCAAGGCTTCAAGACGCACAAGCCGTATCTGCGTACCGTGGCACAACCCAAGTAGCTTGAACGAGCACAAGAATCCAGCGGCTGCCTCAGGAACGCTGCAGCTCGGCGAGCTCAGCGTGCGCCGCATGGGTTTCGGCGCAATGCGCGTGACCACCGACGGCAGCGACATCTGGGGCCCGCCGGCCGATCCGCGTACGGCGAAGCTGCTGCTGCATCGGGCGCTTGAGCTCGGCATCAATTTCTTCGACACCGCCGACAGCTACGGACCGCACGCCTCCGAATCCTTCATCGCGGAAACCCTGTATCCCTACCCCGAGGGCCTTGTCATCGGCACCAAAGGCGGGATCGTGCGCCCGAGCAGGCGCCGCTGGGATCCCGACGGCCGCCCCGAGCATCTGCGCCGGGCGTTGGACGGAAGCTTGAAGCGCTTGAGGCTCGAGCGCATCGACCTCTATCAGCTTCACTCTCCGGATCCCCAGGTACCCTTCGCCGACTCGGTGGGCACGCTCGCGGAGGCCCGGCGCGCCGGCAAGATCCGGCACCTGGGACTCTCCAACGTCAGCCTGAAGCAACTGGAAACGGCGCGCCGGATCACGCCCATCGTCTCGGTGCAGAACCAATACAATCTGGAGAACCGGAAATCGGAAGACGTGCTCAAAGCCTGCGAGCGGCTCGGCGTCGCCTTCATTCCGTGGTATCCGCTCGGCGACGGAGCGGCGCTCAATTCGCGTCGCGTGAAGCAGGTGGCCAAAGGGCTCGGCGCGCCTCCCGCGCAGGTGGCGCTCGCGTGGCTGCTTGCGCATTCGCCGGTCATGCTCCCGATACCCGGCACGGCCTCTATCGCGCATTTGGAGGAAAATACCTCGGCCGCTACCCTGAGAATCCCACCCGAAGACCTTGCAGCACTCAACTGAAAAAGGACGGAACTCCAATGCAGCGTATCGCGATGTTTCTGGCAATCCTCGGCGTCGGTACGGTGGCCGTTCTGACCGGTGGATGCAAGACTCCGCCGACTCAGTCGGAGATGGCCGCCTACGAATACGGCCCACGCCCGGACAATTACGAGAAGCTCATCCGCGACTACCTTTTCGGCAAGCTTCTCGATCCCGGCAACGCGATCGTCGAGTTCAAGGCCGGACCCAAGCAGCTCTTCCAGCAGGGCACAGCGCTGCGCCCGCTTCAATACGGCTGGGGAGTCTGCGTGTGGATCAACGACAAGAACACCCGCGGCGCCTACGACGGCCCCTACCCGATGGTGTTTTTCATCCGCGACGGGAAGATCGTCGCCGCAAACGGCGGGGCGGACGACAACGTCATCGGCTGGCGCTACGCGCGCACCGGGTGCAACGAGCTCGGCGCGCCGTTCGTGACGCGCTGATCGATCAACCCGAATGAGGTTTCTTGCCGCGACTTGGGTCGCCTTGGCGTTGCTCGCCGGCTGCCAATCCCCCCTACCGACCCGCGAAGAACTCGCGGTCCTTGATTACGGCCCGCGCCCGGAGGATTACGAAAAAATCGTCCGCGACTATTTGAGAACCCGTCTCGTGGAGCCCGATTTCGCGTTGATCGAGTTCAAGGCCGGGCCCAAGCCCCTCTACCAGAAAGAAACGGTCTTGCGCGCCCGGCAGTACGGCTGGGCGGTGTGCGTGATGATCAACGACAAGGATCGGCGCGGAGCCTACGAGGGGTTCTACCCGATGGTTCTCTACATTCGCGACGGGAAAGTCGTCGCCGCAAACGGGGACGGACTGGAGCGCGCCGCAGGCGTCCGCTATGCGCACGCTCAATGCAGGGAGCTGGGCTACGAGGTGCCGTGATGGGAGAATTCAGAAAATGAAAATCACGCTCAACACCTGCGCGGCGCTGTTGCTCGCCGCTGCCACCCAGATCCACGCCCAGGACTACCCCAAGGGGCCGGTAACGCTCGTCATTCCGCTCGCGCCGGGGGACGCGACCGATACTTCCGCCCGCGCCATCGCCGACGAGCTCTCGCGCGAGCTCAAGGTGGCAATCATCCCCGTCAACCGGCCCGGCGCGGGCGGCGCGCTCGGCACCGACCTGGTCGTCAAGGCAAAGCCCGACGGCTACACCATCATCCTCAGCAACAACGCGTCGCTTGTCTTCCGTTCGATCCTCGATCCCAAGACCGCGAACTACAACCCGCTCACCGACCTCACGCCCCTGGGGCTCGCGATGCGCTCGCCGACCATTCTCGCCGTGCGCGGCGACGCGCACTACAAGACTCTCGGCCAAATGGCGGAGCACGCGAAAAAGAACCCGGCGAGCGTGCGCGTTGGCACCGCCGGAGCGGGATCGGTGGGTGATTTCTGCGTGCTGACGCTCAATTCGCTCACGGGAGCAGGTCTCATCACGGTGCCGTTCACCGGCGCCTCGCCCGCCGTCACCGCCCTGCTCGGCGGGCACGTGGAAGGCGTTGTCCTCGCGCTCGGCACGATGACGGGCCACCTGAGGAGCGGCACGCTGCGGGGCATCGTCATCTCGAGCAAGTATCCGGATTTCCCGGACATCCCGACGCTGTCGGAACTCGGCTACTCGGAACCGCTCTTCGGAGTCTGGGTGGGATTCTTCGCGCCCGCCGGCGTGCCTGCCGAAGTCACCCGGACGCTGGTTCCCGCGCTCGAGCGCGCCATCAGGTCGCCCGCCATCGGCGCGAAGCTCAGGCCGCTCGGGATGCTGATGGAATATTCGCCGCCGGAGAAGCTCCTCGCCGAGATCCGCGAAGAGCACGCGCGCGTGCAGGGGCTTGCCCGCAAAGCCGGCCTCCTCAAGTAAAAAGTTGTCACGGCAGCTGGATCTTGCCGCCGCCGCCCAAGGGACCTTGCGGAACGACAATCGAGGAACTCGCCTGGCGGCGCAGCTCCTGCAGCTCGAGCACGGTGCGGTCGATCGCCTCTTTTGCGGCTGGTCCGAACTTCTCCGCAGCCTCCTCGAGCGACCCGGCGCCGATCTCGAACCCGATGGGGATGGATCCGGCGGGCGTCATGATCTGCGTCTCGCCGACGTAGACGACGGCTCGCGATGCGTCCGTCTTTCCGTCCTTCGTGACCGGAGTGAGGCGGCGCAGGGTACCGATGCGGCGGTCGGTAAATACCTCCTCCAGGTAGAGCTTGTCCGGATCGAGCTCCAGCTCGGTGGATTTGAGGTCGGGCGTGGCCATGCGTCGGCTCCAAAAGACCCAAGGGTGCGAGCTTGGCCTCCGCGTGTTCCGACGTCAAGAGGCGGGATCAATCGTGTTTCTTCCCGAGCTCCGTTCCTGCGAGCTTCTCCCAGTATCGCACGACGGCGGTGTGATCCAGGCCTGGGCCGAGCGCCGCCTGCGCTTCGGTCCAGGCTTCGAGACAAGCCTCCGCGAGCCGGGCCGGTGACCCGGTCGAGCGCGCGACCTCGAGCGCGGCGTTCAAGTCCTTCACCATCAAGTCGAGGGAAAATCCCGAGTCGAACGCGCGCGACAGGATGAACTGGTGAAATTTGTTGAGGGTCGAATTGTTCATTCCGGTCGATGCGTTAAGAATGTCCACGACGTTTCCCGGATCGAGCCCGAAGCGCTGGGCGGCGAGCACTCCTTCCGCCGCGGCGACGAGACCCGCCGCGGAGACGTAGTTGTTGAGAGCCTTCATCGCATGCCCGGAGCCGAGCGGGCCGGTCAGGAAAATCTGCCTGCCCATCGCCTCGAGAATCGGCCGGCAGCGCGCGATGCTCTGCGCGTCTCCGCCCACCATGATCGAGAGCGTCGCGTCCGCCGCCTTCCTCATGCCGCCCGACACCGGCGCGTCGAGCATCGCAACGCCGCGCTCGGCGAGCCGCGCGCCGAGCTCCCGCGTGCCGAGCGGAGATGACGAACTCATGTCGACGAGGACGCTGCCGCGGGAAAGCCCCGCGAGCAGACAATCTGCTGCCCCGCCCGGGCCGAGCAGGACCGTGCGCACGGCTTCCCCGTCGGGAAGCATCGTGATCACCGCCTCGCAACGCTCGGCCGTGGCCCTGAGCGACCCCGGCGCCTCGGCTCCGGTCGTATCGCGGGCGCGGTTGAGCGCATCGCGGTCTACATCGTGCGCGACGATCCCGTAGCCCGCTCGGGCGAGATTGCGCGCCATGGGATGGCCCATCTGGCCGAGGCCGATGAAACCGATGCGCGCGGGGGGAACGATAGCGCGTGAATTTACCGGGGAACTCGGCATCGCCTCGATCGTCCTCTGAAGCGACTCAAGTGACGCCGACCGCCAGGCCGACGATGCGGGGCAGCGTCTCACCGATCGAGTCCCGGAGCACCGCGTCGGCGATACCGTCGAACGGCGTCGGCTCGGCGTTCACGATCACCACGCGCGCACCCGCATGCTTCGCGGCCGGCACAGCGCCCGCGATCGGATAGACCTGCAGGCTCGTGCCGATGGCGAGAAGCAGGTCTGCTTCGGCCGCCGACTGCATCGCGCGATCGATCACTTCTGGGACTAGCGCCTGGCCGAACGAGATCGTGTCGCTCTTCAGGATACCGCCGCAATGCCCACATGGCGGATCGGATTCTCCCGAGCGCACGCGATCGAGCGTCGCCTGCATCGGTCCCTTCCGGCCGCACGAGAGGCACACCGCGTCGTGCACCGTGCCGTGCACC
>DATHHZ010000186.1:0-5453 GCA_035316965.1 Burkholderiales bacterium
CCGTCCACGTAGCCGACGGTCGCGTGCCTGCCCTCGTAGGCGAGCGCGCGGAGGGTCTCGGCGAACATCGAGCCGCCGACGTTGTTCACGACGAGATTGACGCCTTTGCCCCCAGTCGCCTTCATGACTGCTTCGGCAAAATCCCCCGAGCGCGTGCGGATGCCGACGTCGAGGCCCATCGCTTTCAGCTTTTCGAGTTTCTCGGCCGAGCCCGAAGTGCCGATCACCTTGGCGCCGAGCGCCTTGCCGGTTTGCAGCGCAGCGACCCCGACCCCGGCCGATATGCCGGTGACGAGCAGCCATTCCCCGGCCTTGAGCTTTCCCTGGGCAAAGAGCATGTCGTGCACCACCATGAAGGCGAGCGGGACGGATCCCGCCTCTTCCCAGGACAGATTCGCGGGCACCGGCACTGCCTCGCGCGCGTCCATGAGCGAGTATTCGGCGAATGATCCGGCGCAGCGGCCCATGACGCGTTCGCCCGTCCTGAAGCCGGAGACGCCCGCTCCGGGCTTCGCGACTTCACCCGCGCCCTCGGCGCCGGCGGCTTTCGCCGGCCCCCCCGCCTTGACGCTGTGCCCGACGATCAGCTCGCCGCGGTTCAGGCCCGCCGCGCGCATGTGCACGAGAATCTGTCCCGGGCCGGGCTCGGGTGTCGGCGCGTCGCGCAATTCAACAGCGGTTTTGCCCGCATCCGAGCGCAGCCAATACGATTTCATTTCATTGCCTCCCGTGCGGCTCCGGTGAGCCGCAGAATGTGCAAACCGGTGTTGGCGCGGTCGACCGCGTAAATGTAGCCGCGCTCGTCGACCTCGACGTTGTTGGTCTGGATCGCGATTTTACAGCGCTCTTCCGCCCCTTTTCCGAGGCAGCGCTTCTCGGTTTTTGCCGTGACCGCCGGAATGTAGTAGGCGATCTCGTTCGGGTGGAACGGGTCCCGGATGTCGAGGGCGCGCACCCCCGCGTTGAAGTGCGCGAAGAACATGATGCGCCTGTAGTACACGGGGGCGAAGCTCTCGTTCGAGGAGTGCGTGCCGAAGCGCCCGCCGCGGCTGCAGAAGTCGCCGCTCTTCTCGGGCACGGCCCAGCTCGACACACCGACCGGCCGCGTCTCGTCGGTGACGTCGACGAAGATGGCCATCTGGCGCGCCTCCTGGCACTCGTTGCGAAAGGTTTCGCCGGTCACGACGACGAAATCGCGCTTGCGCGCATCCTTGTCCTTGCCGAATTCCGCGATCTCCATGCCGAGCACGGGAAACGTCGTGTGCGCGCCGAACTGCGGCGGGAAGTCCAGGCGCGCGATCTGCGGATAGACGAGGTTCTCGGGCGTGGGTTCCTTCGGACCACTCAGGAGCTTTTCCCGGTCGACGATCTGCAACACGCCCTTGCTGTTTGCACCATAGGCGAAATAGACGCGATTGTGTTTCGCGCCGGTCGAAATGGGCCCGTGCAGCGTGCTCGGCACGGGACCGCTCGCGCCGGGCTCGTGCCCGGGCAGCCCGAAGTTGCGGATGAAAAGGGGTTTCGCCGGATCGCTCAAATCGTAGACTTGCGGATGGCGGCGCGCCCGCCAGCCTTCGGCGCCCGAGACGAGAAACGCGATGCCCGTATCGCACTCCCACCAGCTCTTGTGGGTGCCCTTGAGCTTGTCGACGACGGTCGCGAGGATCGCCGGCTTCGCCGCGTCGGTCACGTCCCAGATCTCGTGCGCCGAGTCGCCGTAGCTGCGCAACAGGTAGACCTTGGTCTTGTCGCCCTTGGGCAGTCCGGAGCCGTCGCACACCTGCACCATCTGCGCGCCGCCCGCCTCGTCCTTCCCCGGCTCGCCGGGAACGTGGGCGAGATAGCGCGGGCTCTTCGGATCGGTCACATCGAGGATCGAAGTGCCGTTCGGTTCCTCCGCGCCGGTCAGAGGATTGCGCGAGCGGCCGCCGTGATGTCCGATGTACGCGATCCAGCGATCGCCTTGCCTATGGATGAGCGGCTGGTAGGCGCTGCGGCCCCGGAGATCGTGATAACCGACGAGCTCCATGTCGCGCTTCTCGGCCTTCGCAGCGGTCTGGGCGAACGCGCCCCCGCACAGCACGAGCATGGCGAACGTCCAGTAGCGATGTTTCATGCAATCCTCTTCAGTCGACCTTTGCGCCGACGTCTTTCAACAGCTTCGCATATTTCGCGTATTCGCTGCGGATCTCTGCAGCGAACTCCTCGGGCGTGGTGATCCAAGGCTCGACGCCACCCGCGTTCGTCAGCCTTTCCTTGACGTCGGGACCGAGGAGCGCTTTGTTCACCTCCGCGCGCAGGCGCGCGAGCGCAGCTTCCGGAGTGCCGGCCGGCGCGAACAAACCGTACCACTGGACCATGACGAAGTCGGGGTAGAACTCGGCGATCGTCGGCACCTCGGGCAATACCCGCGAGCGTTGCGGGCCGGTAAAAGCGAGCGCGCGCAAGCGGCCCGCCTTGATCTGCGGCGCGGTGGACGTGCCCGACATCATCACTGCGACCTCGCCCGCGACGGTCGCCGTGGTCGCCGGCGCGCCTCCCTTGTACGGGATGTGGATCATGTCGATCCCGGCGCGCGCCTTCAAGCGCTCCATGGTGAGGTGATGCTGGCTGCCGTTGCCCCCCGAGGCGTACTGCAGCGGCGGCTTGGCGCGGCGCGCGTATTCGATGAATTCCGGGAAGGTCTGCGCCGGAACGGAAGGATTGATCGCCAGAAAAAATCCGTTCGATACCAGGCTGGCAACCGGCGCCAGATCCTTCTGCGGATCGAAAGGCATCTTCGCATAGAGGTGCGGATTGATCACCATCAGGCTGTCCATGCCGAGGAGCAGCGTGTATCCGTCGGCAGGCGATTTTGCGACCAGCTCGCCGGCGAGGTTGCCGTTGCCGCCGACACGGTTCTCCACCACCACCGGTTGCCCGAGCGCATCGGTGAGCTTGGGCGCGATCAGGCGCGCGACGATGTCCGGCCCGCCCCCCGGCGGGATCGGCACGAGCAGGCGGATGGGGCGTGAGGGATACTGCGCGGCTGCGTTCTGACAGAGCAGCGCTGTGAGGAGCGCGATAAGAGCACGAGGAAAGCGGTGCATTCGTTCAACGTCGCGCGGTGCTGACACGCGGTCTGTGTGGCGACTACCGGCGCGAAGTTTGTCGGCGCGTCCGGGCGGAGCGCCTAGTTCGGGTTGGGCTGTCAGCCGGCGACAGCGAACGAAGCGCTTCATTCACTGCCGTGGAATTCTTGAACCGCTTCGCAACATCCGGATCAAGAACGACAACGTTGGTGCTTTCCAAATACCTTTGATAGTGTTTCCCGCGAACAGCACGGGAGAAGTCGTATTCGGGCCGCATCACGCCGCAACGTCAATGTATTCCACGCGGCTCGCAGGCTGCGGAATCACAACACCGTCTTCGCGCAGACCATCGAGGTGAAACTCAATGGCCTCACGAATTTGTCCTTCGACTTCCTCAACCGTTGCGCCGGTTGCAACACAGCCCGGAAGATCGGGCACGTACGCCGAGTAGTTGTTCTCGGCCTTTTCGATCACGATTGCGTAGCGCATAGTAGCCTCACTTTTTCAATCCAGCTTGCTTCAAAATACTGTTCAGTGTACCAGGAGCAAGATCGTCGTTCGGCTTTCCTGGAACGGTAACTCGACCGGGCTTTGTCGGATGCTTAAATTGACGATGGCTGCCTCGGGTCGCGACCAGGAGCCAGCCTTCATCGTTCAGCATTCGCAGTACCTCACGGACCTTCATCCAGCGAGGATATCAAGGACAGTCGTATTCAGCCAAATACACCCTCCCTGTTGCGGCATTAACGTGTGAACACAACGACCGACCGCTCGAGGACGGCCAGTACTTGAATCGTAATGTTCTAGGTCGCACGGGGACCGGCTGGGTCATCACGCCCTTCGACTCCGGACAGCACCTGTTCCAGCGTTAGAACGTCGTCTGGCGCTTGATGATGCTCGGCCAGCGCCTCGTCAATGGCTGAGCGCTGAGCGTCACTCAGAGGTAAAGCAGAAGCGCTCACGGAAAGACTCTCCCAAAGCAGCTCGAGCAGACGCAGTTTCTCTTCGGCAGGCAGTTTGAGGAGTTCAGCAACGTCGGAATCGCTCATGGCGCATACCCTACCACCGTCGCGCGCGCCGCGCATCGGCGGGTTCTCCACGATGTACTCGAGGGTTAGGTCAAGAGATGTCCACACTGTCGGATGAGGTTCTTCCGTCCGCACCATGAAGGGGTTAGATTGCACATCTTAGGGCCCAGCCTTTGCCGAGGGTAGCTTGGCGGGTTACGCCCCGAAAAAACGTGACATTGTCGCAGCGCGGGTCACCCGGTTTTCAGCGTATAGAGCTCCGCTTCCCCAGGGAACTCGCCGCTACGCACATCGGCGGCGTAACGTTCCACGGCCTGCGACACGACATTGCGCAGATTGCCGTAGCGACGGACGAATTTAGGTGTCCAGTCGAACAGCCCGATCATATCGTCGGTGACGAGGATCTGGCCGTCGCATTTCGGCGACGCGCCGATTCCGATGGTCGGCACCGCGACCTTCTGCGTGATCTCGTCCGCGAGGTCGGGTGCCACGCCCTCGACGACAATAGCGAAGGCTCCGGCCTGATCGGTTTCGCACGCCTCGGCGAGCACCCGCGCGCACTCCGCCGCGTTGCGCCCCTTGGCCTTGAAGCCGCCCTCGACATTGATCGCCTGCGGTCGCAACCCGACATGACCTACAACAGGGATGCCGCGCTGGGTCAGGAAGGCAATCGTGTCGGCAATGCCATCAGAGGCCTCTACTTTGACCGCTTGGCAGCCGGTTTCGCGCATGATCCGGGTGGCCGACGAGAAGGCCAGCTCGCGTCCGGACTCGTAGGTGCCGAAGGGCAGGTCGACTACGACCAGCGCGTGGGACGCGGCGCGCATTACCGCCTGCCCGTGGAGGATCATCATGTCGAGCGTCACCCCGACGGTGTTCGGCAGCCCGTGGATCACCATGCCGAGGGAGTCGCCGACGAGCAACAGATCGACATGCTGATCGAGGATCGCCGCCATCGGCGCGGTATACGCGGTCAGACAGACGATCTTTTCTCGCCCCTTCCGCGCGCGGATCTCGGGCACGGTGATCCGGCGCGAATCGACATGCTTGGACATGATCTCCCTCCAGACTGAGCAACTGAATCGATGAAATTATACGGGCGCCGGAGCCTCGCTCAATGACCCGACCTCAGGTGTTCCGCCTTCCACCGCATCGCCGCGTGGATTCGCACTCGGCCGCTCGGGTGATCGAAGAAGACAAACTCCTCGACGGGCCCGGGGTCGAGCTTGCGATAGTCGCCCAGTTTCAAGTCGATCAATGCCTCGCCGTCGGGTTGGTTGGCCGCGTTCAGGCCGAAGATATCCGCCTCGTATTCCATGGTGCGGATATACGTGTTCGTGATGGGCGTGAGCAC
>DATHHZ010000187.1:0-12903 GCA_035316965.1 Burkholderiales bacterium
CGGCGTCGCCAGGCGTTTCCAGCGCTACGGCGAGATTCCGCTACCGCCGAACGGCAAATCGGCGGGCAGTTTCACCTTGGTGGACGACTACGGACATCACCCGGTCGAGATGCAGGCGACGCTCGACGCGGCGCGCGGCGCTTTTCCGGGGCGGCGCATCGTGCTCGCCTTCCAACCCCACCGTTATACGCGCACACGTGATCTGTTCGAGGACTTCGTGAAGGCTCTGTCTGGCGTGGACACGCTCCTGCTCGCGGAAGTCTATCCGGCGGGCGAGACTCCGATCGTTGCCGCCGACGGGCGCTCGCTCGCCCGTGCGATCCGCGTTGCGGGCAAGACCGAGCCCGTATTCGTCGAGAGAATCGGCGACATGCCCGATGCCATCCGCAAGATCGTGCGCCCGGGTGACGTCGTCCTGACCATGGGTGCGGGTTCGATCGGCGGCGTGCCTGCGGCGCTCGCCAGGGCGGTACGAATGGCGGAGCAGGGGCCCCATTCGCAGAATGGGGATGCGACCCGATGAGTGCCGCAGGCCGCCGACGCTCTGATGCAGAGAATCTCCGGGCCCGTGAGGAGGCGGCGAGATGAATATGACCGAGCCGATCGACCGATCCGGCGTCGCGCTGCGCGGTTCCTTGCGGCTGAACGAACCGATGGCGAAGCACGTCAGCTGGCGCGCAGGTGGTGTCGCCGGACGGGCCTACGTTCCGGCCGACCGCGCCGACCTTGCCGCATTCCTCACGACCCTTCCCAAGGGCGAGCCGATCTACTTCGTGGGACTTGGAAGCAATCTGCTCGTGCGCGACGGCGGATTTCACGGGACGGTTGTCTTGATGCACAGCCCGCACGGCGCGATGCGCGTCGAGGGCGACTTGATTTACGCCGAAGCGAGCGTCGCCTGTCCCAAGGTGGCGCGGCTCGCGGCGACGCGCGGCTTCGAGGGCGCGGAGTTCCTCTCCGGAGTGCCCGGCACGGTCGGCGGGGCGCTCGCGATGAACGCCGGCTGCTACGGGTCGGAAACCTGGGATGTCGTCGCGAAAGTGCTGACGATATCGCGCGCCGGGACATTGAGCGACCGTACCGCGGGAGATTTCGAGGCTGGCTATCGCCGCGTCACACTGCGCGGATCGAAACTGGGCGAGGACGAATGGTTTCTCGCAGCTTGGCTCCGTTTCCGCCCGGGTGACGAGAAACGCGCCCGAGCGCGCATCAAGGAGCTGCTCGCGAAGCGCATCGCGGAGCAGCCGCTCGAGCTTCCGAATGCCGGCTCGGTATTCCGCAACCCGCCCGGCGACCACGCCGCGCGCCTGATCGAGGCCTGCGGGCTCAAGGGCTATGAGATCGGCGGCGCTCGAATCTCAGAGAAACACGCGAATTTCATCGTCAACCCGAAGGGAAAGGCGCGCGCGTCGGACATCGAGGCGCTGATCGAGCACGCGCGCGACACCGTGAACGAACGCTTCGGCCTCGAGCTGGTCCCCGAAGTGCGAATCATCGGGGAGGCCGTGTGAAGGCGAGCGACTTTGGAAAGGTCGCTGTGCTGATGGGAGGGCGTTCCGCGGAGCGGGCCGTTTCGCTCAAAAGCGGCTCGATGGTATTGGCTGCTTTGAAGAAAAAAGGCGTCAATGCGCATGCATTCGATCCGAAGGAGCGGGGCCTCGACGCGCTCATCAAGGAGCGGTTCGACCGCGTCTTCATCGCGTTGCACGGCCGCTATGGCGAGGACGGCACAGTCCAGGGCGCACTCGAGCTGATTGGCATTTCCTACACCGGCTCGGGCGTGCTCGGGAGCGCGCTCGCAATGGACAAGTGGCGCACCAAGCTCGTGTGGCAGGGGTGCGGGATTCCGACGCCGCACTACGAGCTTGTCACTCGCGAAAGCGATCTCAACGGCGTAACGACGCGGCTGGGACTGCCTCTGATGGTCAAGCCCGCCAACGAAGGCTCGTCGATCGGCATGACCAAGGTGAAGAGCGCCCGCGATCTCCGGGAAGCCTACGCGCTTGCCGCCAACTACGACCGCGTCGTGATCGCTGAAGCGTTCGTGGACGGCGTCGAGCTGACCGTCGGGGTCCTGGGAGACATGGCCCTTCCGCTGATCAAGCTCGAAACGCCACGCGAGTTCTACGACTACGCGGCGAAGTACAGCGCCGTCGACACCCGCTACATCATTCCCTGCGGATTGCCCCCCGACGCCGAGCGCATCATCCAGGACGAGGCGCTGCGGGCTTTCAGAATCTTGGGCTGCAGCGGATGGGGCCGTGTGGACCTCATGCTCGACAGCACGGGGAAGCCCTATTTCCTCGAGGTCAACACCTCTCCGGGGATGACCGACCACTCGCTCGTACCCATGGCAGCGCGCCACGCCGGGTTGTCGTTCGAAGATCTGTGCCTGCGGATTCTCGAATTGGCTCAGCTCAAGGACGAGGGGGACGATCGTGTGGGATAACCCGCGCTTCGCCAACATCGCCGCAAACGGGCTCTACGCGCTCGCGCTCGTGCTCATCGTCTGCGCCGGCGCGCGCGTCCTGTTCGAGTCCCCCGCGTTTTCGCTCAAGACCATCGTCGTGGGGGGCGAGCTCCAGCATGTCGCGCGCGACGAGATCGTCCACGCGCTCCAGGGCCGCGTCAAGGGCACTTTTTTTACCGTGGACCTGGAGGCGGTGCGCGCGCTGTTCGAGGGGATTCCCTGGGTGCGCCGAGCTGAACTGCGGCGCCGCTGGCCCGATCGCCTGGAAGTGCGCATCGAGGAGCACGCAGCGCTCGCGCGCTGGGGCCAAAGACGAGGGCCGCAGCTCGTGAATACTCATGGAGAGCTTTTCCACGGGCAGAGTGACGCCACGCTGCCGGTCTTCTCCGGGCCCGCCGGTAGCGAAGGCGAAGTCACGCAACGCTACCTTGCCTTTCGGGGTTTGCTAGCTCCGCTCGCTCTCGAGCCCCGGCAGGTCCTACTGAGCTCCCGACTGTCATGGCAAGTCAAGGTCTCCAACGGACTCACCGTGCAGCTCGGGCACGACTCGGACAAGGACCGCGTCGAGGGCCGTCTAGCCAGGCTCGTCTCCGTATACCCGCAGACCCTCGGCGAATCCCGGCACCGTCTCGACTATGTCGACCTGCGCTACCCCAACGGCTTTGCGCTGCGCGTTCCCGAGGTCGCCGGGCCCGAGCCCCGCGCGCGCAAGCGAATCTGACATGGCGAGGGAAAACAAGAACCTCATCGTTGCTCTGGACATCGGCACCTCCAAGGTGGCGGCGATGGTGGCGGAGCTCTTCCCCGACGGACGCATGGACATTATCGGGACTGGCGGTCACGAATCCAAGGGTCTGAAAAAGGGCGTGGTCGTAAACATCGAGGCGACCGTGAACGCCATCCAGCGCACCCTCGAGGAAGCGGAATTGATGGCCGACTGCAAGATCGAGCGCGTTTTCACCGGCATCGCCGGGAGCCACATCAAGAGCTTCAACTCCACGGGGATGGTAGCGATCAAGGACAAGGAGGTGGCCCCGATCGACGTCGAGCGCGCGATCGAGACCGCGCGCGCCATGCCCATTCCGACCGACCAGCAGGTGCTGCACATCCTCACCCAGGAATTCATCATCGACGGGCAGGACGGGGTGCGCGAGCCGCTCGGCATGAGCGGCGTGCGGCTCGAGGTCAAAGTGCACATCGTCACCGGAGCCGTCTCGGCTGCGCAGAACATCGTCAAGTGCGTGCGCCGCTGTGGACTGGAAGTGAACGATCTGATTTTGCAGCCGCTGGCGTCTTCGCTTGCCGTGTTGACCGAGGACGAAAAGGAACTCGGCGTGTGCCTCGTCGACATCGGCGGCGGCACGAGCGACATCGCCGTGTTCCGCGAAGGTGCGATCCGCCACACGGCCGTGGTCCCGATCGCGGGAGACCAGATCACCAACGACATCGCGATGGCGCTGCGCACGCCCACCGCGGAGGCCGAGGAACTCAAGGTTCGCCACGGTTGCGCGCTCAGGCAGCTCGCCGAGGCCGGCCAGATGGTCGAGGTCGCCGGCGTGGGCGACCGCCCGCCGCGAATGCTTTCGCGCCAGACGCTCGCAGAGGTCATCGAGCCCCGCGTCGAGGAACTTTACTCCCTCATTCAGCAGGTGCTGCGCGACTCCGGCTACGAGGAACTCCTTTCCTCCGGGGTCGTGCTCACGGGGGGCTCCGCAGTGATGCAAGGGATGGTGGAGTTGGGGGAGGAGATATTTCACATGCCGGTGCGTCTGGGCATTCCCCGCTACACCGGCTCGCTGTCGGATGTGGTCCGTAGCCCGCGCTACGCCACGGGCGTCGGCCTGTTGCTCGAGGGCGTGGTGCAGACGCAGCGCGGACTCATCGCGCGGCAGGGGGGGTCTCTGAAGCAGGTCGCAAAGAGGATGCGCCAATGGTTTCAACGGAATTTTTAGAAGTGCACGGCTGGCAAGCGTTTTTTTTCTTCACCCCGGAAGGAGGTCAACATGTTTGAAGTCGTCGAAAACACAGCGAGCGGCACCGTGATCAAGGTGATCGGTGTCGGCGGCGCGGGCGGCAATGCCGTCGATCACATGATCCGAAACGGCGTGGCCGGCGTCGAGTTCATCACCGCCAATACCGACGGACAGGCGCTGTCGCGCACCCAGGCGAAGAGCCAGATCCAACTCGGGTCGACAGGCCTCGGTGCAGGGGCCAAGCCCGAAGCCGGGCGCGCCGCGGCGCTTGAGGCTCGCGAGCAAATCGCCGATGCCCTGCGCGGCTCGCACATGGCCTTCATCACCGCTGGAATGGGCGGCGGCACCGGCACGGGCGCCGCACCCGTGGTTGCGGAGGTCGCCAAGGAGATGGGCATCCTCAGCGTCGCGGTCGTCACCAAGCCCTTCTCGTTCGAGGGCGTGCGCCGGATGCAGGCCGCCGAGATCGGCATCGAGGAGCTGTCCCAGCACGTCGATTCCGTCATCGTGATTCTCAACGAGAAACTCGAGGAAGTGCTCGGCGACGACGTGTCGATGGAGGAAGCGTTCTCCGCGGCCGACAGCGTGCTCAAGAACGCGGTCGCCGGAATCTCCGAGATCATCAACGTGCCGGGCCTCATCAACGTCGACTTCCAAGACGTTCGCACCGTGATGGCCGAGCAAGGAATGGCGATGATGGGTTCTGCGGCCGCTTCCGGCGTCGATCGCGCGCGCATCGCCGCTGAACAGGCGGTGGCCTGCCCCTTGCTCGAAGGCGTCAATCTGTCCGGCGCGCGGGGTGTAGTGGTCAACATCACGGCCAACAAATCGAGCCTGAGGCTGCGCGAGACCAAGGAGGTGATGAACACCATCCGCGGCTTCGCCGCGGACGACGCGACCATCATCTTCGGCGCCGTCTACGACGATCCCATGGGCGAGGAGCTGCGCGTCACCGTGATTGCGACGGGTCTCGGCCAACCGCAAGTCGCGCGTCAGTCCAAGCCGAAGCTGGTGCAGAAGACCGGCACTGACAACCGGCCGGTAGCGGGAGTGGATTACCGGGTGCTCGACGAGATGCCCGCGGTGATCCGCAAGAACCGCGCCTCGACGATAGAAGCGCTGCAGAACAGCGGGGTCGACAAGTACGACATCCCTGCATTCCTGCGCAAGCAAGCCGACTAGGGAGAAATCACATGAGCACAGCCAAGAGACCGGGCATGCCTCGCTATCTGCGCAGGCCTTTGATCGCAAGAACGAGCGTGCGACTGCCCATTCGGACGGCGCCGGTGCTGATCCGCACCGTCGCTTTCGTCCCCGCATACCTGCGCAAGCGGCCGCATTGAGGGGGCAAACGGGGCGGGCATGCCGGAATTCCGGGGCGGTGAGCCCGCGCGCTATGCTAAAATTCCATACTTTCAATCGGCTACGGCAATTGCTGCAGCGACGCAAATGTTCAAGCAGCGCACCCTCAAATCCGTGATTCGCGCCACCGGCGTCGGCCTGCATACCGGCGAGAAAGTAGCCGTGACACTGCGACCGGCTTCGCCGGACGTGGGCATCGTGTTTCGGCGTATCGATTTGCCCGTGCCGATCGACATCGTAGCCGACGCCTTCAAGGTCACCGACGCGCGGCTTTGCAGCGCACTGGAAGCAAACGGGGCTAAAGTGGCGACGGTCGAACATCTCATGTCGGCATTCGCGGGGCTCGGCATCGACAACGCCTACGTCGATCTCACGGGGTCGGAAGTACCGATCATGGATGGTAGCGCAGCGCCTTTCGTGTTTCTCATTCAATCGGCCGGCATCGAGCAGCAGCCCGCGCCCAAGCGTTTTTTCCGAATCAAGAGCCCGGTCGAAGTGACCGACGGCGACAAGTGGGCGCGCTTCGAACCGTTCGAAGGTTTCAAACTTTCGTTTTCGATCGAGTTCGACCACCCCGCTTTCGAGCGCTCGGCGCAGGCGGCCCACGTCGACTTTGCCGATACCTCCTACGTCAAGGAAGTCGCCCGAGCGCGCACCTTCGGTTTCATCCAAGACGTGGAGGCCATGCGCGATTCGGGCCTCGCTCTGGGCGGGAGCCTCGAAAACGCCGTCGTGGTGGACGAGTACCGCGTGCTGAACGTCGAGGGACTGCGCTATAGCGACGAGTTCGTCAAGCACAAGTTGCTCGACGCAATCGGTGATCTATACCTGATCGGGCACCCGTTGATCGGCTATTTTTCGGCCCATAAATCCGGCCATGCCCTGAACAACCGTTTGGTGCGGGCGACGCTTGCCTCCAAGGATGCTTGGGAATGCGTGACCTTCGAGCGCGAGGAGGACGCGCCAGCTGCCCTGTCCCGGTTGTTTGCCCTGCCTGCCGGTTGAGTGGAGTGTCGCGAGCCTAATGCTCGCTCTGCGCATCGCTGCAATTCTCGCGGTGCTCGCCACCGCGGCTGGAATAGTCCTGTATCTGCTGACCCGCGACAGGAAGTATCTGCGCTACGCGTTTCGGGTATTCAAGTACGCCATGATCTTCGCGCTGCTGGTTTGCGGCCTTCTCCTGCTCGAACGTGCAATTGTGCTCGTCTAGGTAGCCACCTACTTGCGGTGCCTGGACGCGATCTTCCCGACGGTAGTTTTCAGTTCAGAATCAGGGAGTTGCTCGCACAGCCGGGCCAATACCAGGGCGGCCTCGAGGCTTATTTTGGCTGATTTTTCAACAACTTGAGGGTCGGAATCGAGGGGTTGCACGCGCACCTCCAATCCGGTAACCTCCATCGCTCGTTTCGAAAGCTGCTCCGATAATGTCGGGAGCATAAGTTTCAGTTTGGCCGCGATCGCGCCGTTGGCAGCAAAAATAACGACATTTCCCTGCTTGTAGTTTGCGATCGAGCAGCATCGCGCGAGGGATTCCGGCAGAACGGCTGCAAGAATCTCGCGCAACTCGATCAAGCGCCGCGCCTGCGGCATGAGCGGAGCGATGCCGTCGGGCTGATTCAAGAAGGCGTAGGGGTTCTTCATAGGCGTGTGGTATGTAGAGTGCGGCCCCAGGAGGGGGCAGCATGCATATTATTCTTGTCTCGAGCAAGTTGGCCAAGGCGAGGTCCTTGACCTTGACCAACCGGCACCTGGTTGCCAGCGCCGTATTCATGGCACTGCTGGTGTTCAGCCTTACGCTAGGACTTTTCTGGATCACCGTACGCCATGCCACCGAGTTCAAGCTTCCGCTGCTCGATTCGCTGGTCTTGTCGGCGCAGGAAGCGCAACGACGCAAGACGGAAGAATTCCTGAGGGAAAACCTGAACGCCATGGCGGTCAAGCTCGGCCAGATGCAGGCCCAGCTCATGCGCCTAGACGCCCTCGGCGAACGCCTGTCGACCCTTGCCGGGCTCAAGCCCGGGGAATTCCGCTTCAACGAGGCGCCCGGCCGCGGTGGCGCGGTGTCGAGCATCCCAGCGCAAGATTTCTCGATGGCAGAATTCAACCGGCAGCTCGACCAGCTTTCCAGACAGATGGAAAACCGGAGCGACTCCCTCGGGATCCTCGAGTCGCAGCTGTTCGACGCCAAGGTGAAGAAGAAGCTCATGCCGACTATTCCTCCAGTGGACGCGGCCTACAGCGCATCCAGCTACGGCTGGCGCATCGATCCGTTCAACGGCATGCTCGCCATGCACGAGGGAGTGGATTTCCCCGTGGATATCGGAACCCCCGTTTTCGCGGCGGCGGGTGGCGTGGTGATCTACTCGGGACCGCATCCCCAATACGGTTTCCTGGTGGAGATCGACCACGGCAACGATTTCACGACCCGCTACGCTCATTGCTCGAGAGTTCTGGTCAGGGAAGGTGAGGTGGTTCAGCGCGGAAGCAAGATCGCCGAATCCGGATCCACCGGTCGCGCCACCGGCCCGCACCTGCACTTCGAAGTCCGCTACCGCACCGTGGCGCAGAACCCGATCCGATTCCTTCAGGCCACGGCGCGCTAGCCGGCCATTTCCGGCGCGCCCAAGCACCAGAAGTCCCCATCGCGCGGGTTCCCTCGCGCTCCCGTTTCGCCCGAATCGCGGGGAGCAGCCACTCCGGCGTGATAAACTTCGAACCTTTGCGCTCCACGGCAGTCATTCCTCGATGATTTCCCGCGTGCTGAAGGCGGTGTTTGGTAGCCGCAATGATCGGCTGCTCAAGCACTACGGCAGGTCGGTGCGGGCGATCAACGCTCTCGAGCCGTCGATGGCGGCGCTCCCGGATCACGGCTTGGGAGCCAAAACGCTCGAGCTGAGAGAGCGCTTCGCAAAGCGGGTCCAGGGCGTTCCCGAAGAGGAACGCGACGCGGCGGAAAAGGCGGCGCTCGCCGAGCTCCTGCCGGAGTCCTTCGCCGTGGTCCGCGAGGCGGCGAAGCGCGTGCTCAACATGCGCCATTTCGACGTGCAGCTGATCGGCGGCATGGTCCTGCACGACGGCAAGATCTCGGAGATGCGCACCGGCGAAGGCAAGACGCTAGTCGCGACCTTGCCCGCGTACCTCAACGCTCTCTCCGGCCGCGGCGTGCACATCGTCACGGTCAACGACTACCTCGCAAGCCGGGACGCGGAGTGGATGGGGAAGGTCTACAAATTCCTCGGGCTGTCGGTGGGCGTGATCCTGACCCAAATGCCGCACGCCGAAAAACAATCGGCCTACGCCGCCGACATCACCTATGGCACCAACAACGAATTCGGCTTCGACTACCTGCGCGACAACATGGCGATGCAGGTGGGCGACCGCTTCCAGCGCAAGCTGAACTACGCGATCGTGGACGAAGTCGACTCGATCCTGATCGACGAGGCGCGCACGCCGCTCATTATTTCCGGGCGGGCCGAGGACCGCACTGAGATCTATCAGCGCATGGACAAGGTGGCGCCGATGCTCAAGCGCCAGGAAAAGGAAGGCGCGCCGGGCGACTTCTACGTCGACGAGAAAAACCACACGGTGCTGCTCTCCGAAGACGGGCACGAGCACGCCGAGAAGCTCCTCGGCCGTGCGGGGCTGCTGCCCGAAGGGCGCAGCCTCTACGAGCCGGCGTACGTGAACTTGATGCATCACCTCAACGCGGCGCTCAGGGCGCACAACCTTTTCTTCCGAGACCGGCACTACGTAGTCCAGGACGGCGAGGTGATCATCGTCGACGAGTTCACTGGCCGCCTGATGCCCGGCCGCCGCTGGTCCGACGGCCTGCACCAGGCGATCGAAGCCAAGGAGAATGTTTCGATCCAAAGCGAGAACCAAACGCTTGCGTCGATCACGTTCCAGAATTACTTCCGCATGTACCGCAAGCTCGCGGGGATGACCGGAACGGCCGACACCGAGGCCTACGAATTCCAGGAGATCTACGGGCTGGAGGTCGTCGTCGTTCCGACGCATATGCCGATGATCCGCGCCGACCGCAACGACCAGGTCTTTCGCACCGTCGCGGAAAAGTACAAGGCAATCATCGGTGACATCAAGGACTGCCACGAGCGCGGCCAGCCGGTACTGGTCGGCACGACTTCGATCGAGAATTCCGAGCTCATCTCGGGAATGCTGGAGAAAGACAAGTTGCCGCACCAGGTCCTGAACGCGAAGCAACACGCGCGCGAGGCAGAGATCGTCGCCCAGGCCGGGCGCCCCAAGGTGGTCACTATCGCGACCAACATGGCAGGCCGGGGCACGGACATCGTGCTGGGCGGCAACGTCGAGAAGCAAATCGACCTCGTGCGGGACAAGGACGATCTCGACGCTGCGGAGAAGGAGCGCCGCATCGGCGAGCTGCGTCGTGAGTGGCAGGATCTGCACAACCGGGTCATCGCCGCGGGCGGCCTGCACATCATCGGGACCGAGAGACACGAGGCCCGGCGCATCGACAACCAGCTGCGCGGCCGCTCGGGCCGACAGGGCGATCCGGGCTCCTCGCGCTTTTACCTGTCGCTCGAGGATCCGTTGCTGCGGATCTTCGCCGGAGAACGGGTCAACGCGATCATGCAGCGCCTGGGCATGCCGGAGGGCGAGCCGATCGAGCATGGCCTCGTTACCCGATCGATCGAGAGCGCGCAGCGCAAGGTCGAGGCGCACAATTTCGACATCCGCAAGCAACTGCTGGAATACGACAACGTCGCCAACGACCAACGTCGCGAAATCTATCAGTTGAGGAATTCCATCCTCGAATCGCAGGACGTCTCGGACCAGATCGCGGCGCTGCGCGAGGGCGTGGTGACCGATTTCTTCCGTGCCCATGTCCCCGAAGAGAGCATGGAGGAGCAATGGGACATTCCTGGCCTGGAAAAAGTGTACGCTGCCGAGCTCCGGCTCGATCTACCGCTGTCGAAGTGGCTCGAGAGCGACCCGGGCCTGGATGATGACGCGCTGCTCAAGCGCGCGATCGAAGAAGCCCACGCCGCCTACGTACGCAAGATGACGGCCAATCCGCCGGAGGCCGTGCATCAGTTCGAGCGGCTCATACTGCTCTCGACGCTCGATAATCACTGGCTGGAACACCTCGCGGCGCTCGACCACCTGCGCCAGGGGATTCATCTCCGCGGCTACGCGCAGAAGAACCCGAAGCAGGAATACAAGCGCGAAGCGTTCGAACTCTTCGGCAACCTCGTGGAATCGGTCAAACTGGAAGTGACGCGCACGCTGATGACGGTCGAGCTGCAGTTGCGCGAGCAGGTCGAGCAGGTAGAGAAGCTGCAAGCGCCGGCCCTCGAGAACGTGCAATACCAGCACGCCGGGTACGAAGAAGCCCTCGCCGGGGCGGGAGCCGATTCCGCGCCGGCGGCTAAGCCGACACCTTTCGTCAGGCAGATGGGGAAAATCGGCCGCAACGATCCTTGTCCCTGCGGGTCGGGAAAGAAATACAAGCATTGCCACGGGAAGCTGAGCTAGCAAGGGAGCGGCGCCCAACCTAATGGCTGTCAACTTGAGCCCTCCGCGGCCGGAGGACTTGTTGCCCGTGAAGGGCGTCAAGCTGGGCGTCGCCGAGGCCGGGATCCGCAAGGCCGGGCGCAAGGACCTGCTTCTCATGACCCTTGCGAAGGGCACGTGTGTCTCAGGCGTGTTCACGCAGAACCGCTTCTGCGCCGCGCCGGTGCAGGTGGCGAAGGAGCGCCTGGCTTCCGGCGGATTTCCCCGGGCGCTGCTCGTCAACACCGGCAACGCCAACGCCGGTACCGGGGAGGCCGGGATTGCCAGCGCAAGGGCGAGCTGCGACGCAGCGGCTCGGCTCGCCGGCTACGATTCCCGCGAGGTTCTGCCGTTTTCGACGGGCGTGATCATGGAGCCCCTGCCCGTGGAGCGCATCGTCGCGGGCCTGCCGGCGTGCATCGCCGACCTGCGCGAAGACAACTGGGCGCGGGCGGCCGAGGCGATCATGACGACCGATTCGGTGCCGAAAGCCCGATCGCGGCGCACGCAGCTCGCAGGGGCCGTGGCGACCGTCACCGGGATCGCGAAGGGCGCGGGCATGATCCGCCCCGACATGGCGACGTTGCTCGCGTTTGTCGCGACGGACGCTCAGGTTGCTCAAGGTGCGCTGCGCCAGCTCCTCGCCGATGCCGCAGCGCACTCGTTCAACCGCATCAGCGTGGACGGCGATACCTCCACGAACGATTCCTTCGTTCTGATTGCAACCGGCGCCGGCGGCGGGACGATGATCGACAACCCGGGCCATCCCGGATTCGCGGCGCTGCGGGAAGCGGTACTCGAGGTATCGCTGGGGCTCGCGCAGGCGATCGTGCGCGACGGCGAAGGCGCGACCAAGTTCATCACCGTGCGCGTGGAAAAAGGCAGGGACGAAGCCGAATGCGCGGGCGTCGCTTATGCGATCGCGCACTCGCCGCTGGTGAAAACCGCGTTCTTCGCCTCCGACCCGAATCTGGGGCGCCTCCTCGCCGCGATCGGCAACGCCGGCGTGTGCGATCTCGAGGTCGACCGCGTCGAGCTGTACCTCGACGAGATACTGGTGTCGAAGGACGGGGGCCGCGCCCCGACTTACCTCGAGGAGGACGGGAAGCGCGTGATGGCAAAAAGCGAGATCACTGTTCGCGTCGTGCTCAACCGCGGACCTGCTGCCACCACGGTGTGGACCTGCGACCTGTCGCACGATTACGTTACCATCAACGCCCAATACAGGACCTAGGACGAGCCATGTCTGAGCTCGAACGACTGATCAAGCGCGGCGAAGCGTTGCTCGAGCGCGTGGAAACGCTGCTCCCGCCCGCATCGCGCCCCGTGGACTGGCAGGCGAGCATCGCTTTCCGCTGGCGCAAGACCTCGCGCCGCGGCTTCATCCAGCCGGTTGCGAATCTGCACCGCATCCGCCTGTCCGACCTCCACGGCGTCGACAGCCAGAAGGCGCTGATCGAGCAGAACACGCGCCAGTTCGTCGAAGGCCGAACCGCCAACAACGCGCTCCTGACCGGTGCGCGCGGCACGGGAAAGTCCTCGCTCGTCAAGGCCGTGCTCGAC
>DATHHZ010000188.1:0-2535 GCA_035316965.1 Burkholderiales bacterium
GCACCACGAGCACGTTGGCGATCGAGGTGAGCGGCGCAATGGGGGCAAAGGCGCGCAGCGCGTCGTAGCCGGCAGTGGGATTCAAATGCGGATTGATGACCAGAGGCGGCGCACCCATGTGCAGCGTATAGCCGTCGGGCGCGGCTTCCGCCGCCGCCCGGTGCGCGATATTTCCGCCCGCGCCGAGGCGCTGCTCGGGCAGCACCTGCACGCCGAGCGCGGGAGACATCTTGAACCCGAGCAGGCGCGCCACCGCGTCGGTGCCGCCTGCAAAGGGGAGAAGCAAGCGAATCGGCCTGGACGGATAGCTCTGCGCGGCGGCGAGAGAAACTGCCAGGGTCAGCGATGCGAAGAGGAGCGCACGAGTTGCACAACAGATCCTGGAGCCTTTCAAGGTGCACCCTTTCCGGGCAGCCGACACCGAATTCGATGACGCAGCATTGTAGCGGGCGCGCGGCGTCCGGGAGATAATCCCGCCCGGACCCATCCCTAACCGCTTCCCCCGATTGTCCACGATTCACCGGAGCCGCCCATGCTTTCGCTCGGGATTCACTACTATCCGCTCACGCTTCCGTTCCTGCTCATCCTCCTGGTCGGGCTCGTCGCCCTGACTTCCCTCGCCGTTCTCAGGGTGCTGCAATTCGCCTATTCCCAGCTCGGCATCGCGCCGAAATACTTTTTCACCTGGCTTTTTCTTTCGCTCGCCGGGAGCTACGTCAACCTGCCCATCATGCGCTTCTCCCCGGAGCAGATGACCCGCCTGGTGGAAATACCGTTCTACGGCGTTCCCTACGTGATCCCGAACGTGGAAACCTGGCCGGGGACCATCCTGGCGGTCAACGTCGGCGGGGCGATCCTTCCGATCGTCCTGTCCGTGATTCTGATCGTGAAGAACGATCTCTACCGGAACGCGGCCTGGGGCGTCGCGGTGGTCTCCCTCGCCTGCTATCTGCTCGCCGAGCCGGTCCCGGGCCTGGGCATCGCCATCCCGGTTTTCTACCCGCCCGTCATCGCGGCAGGAGTCGCGCTGCTCTTGTCGCGCCGGCTCGCCGCTCCCCTCGCCTACGTCTGCGGAAGCCTCGGCACCCTGATCGGCGCGGACCTGATGAATCTCGGCAGGATGCGCGGCCTCGGCGCGCCGGTCATGTCGATCGGCGGCGCGGGAACCTTCGACGGGATATTCGTCACCGGGCTGGTCGCGGTGCTCATCGCCGGCATCCTGAGCCGGCGCAAGCTCGCTCGTTCCGCAAGGCGGCTCCCGTGACGAACACCCCTTCCAGCTTAGAGGAGCGCCTGAGCGCGGTCTCGCCCGCGGTGCTGAAGAGCATCCGGCGCGGAATCGAGAAGGAGAGCCTGCGCGTGCGGCCCGACGGCGCGCTCGCCTTGACGCCGCATCCGCGCGCGCTCGGCTCCGCGCTCAAGCACCCGCACATCACCACCGACTTCAGCGAAGCGCTGATCGAGCTGATCACGGGCGTGCACACGGAAGTCGCGGCGTGCCTGGAGGAGATGAAGCACATCCACCAGTTCGTCATCCGTCACATCGGCGACGAGGTGCTGTGGGGCGCGAGCATGCCCTGCAGCCTGCCCGACGAGAACGCGATTCCGATCGCGCGCTATGGAGCATCGAACGTCGGCCGCGCCAAGACCGTCTACCGCATCGGGCTCTCGCACCGTTACGGGCGGCGCATGCAGATGATCGCCGGCCTGCACTACAACTTCTCGCTCCCCGATTCCGCCTGGCCGCTCGCGGGCCTGGGCGGCGCTAGCGAGGGCTACTTCGCGCTCATCCGCAATTTCCGGCGGCACGCCTGGCTGCTGCTCACCCTCTTCGGCGCCTCGCCCGCGGTGTGCGCGAGCTTCGTCGAAGGCCGCAAGCACGCGCTGGAGGAGCTCGCGCCCGGCACGCTCTACCTGCCGCACGCCACTTCGCTGCGCATGGGGCGCCTGGGCTACCTCTCCGAAGCGCAGGACTCGCTCGCGGTGAGCTACAACAGCATCGAGAGCTACACGGCCTGTCTCCACGATGTGCTCACCAAACCCTACGCGCCCTACGAAGCGATCGGCGTCCGCGACGCCGAAGGCAACTACCGCCAGCTCGCGACGAGCCTGCTGCAGATCGAGAACGAGTTCTACAGCACCATCCGGCCGAAGCGCGTCATCCGCCCGGGCGAGCGGCCGCTGCACGCGCTGCGCGAGCGCGGAGTCGAGTACGTCGAGGTGCGCGCGATGGACCTCGATCCCTTCTCGCCTATCGGCATCACCGCGGACACGGTCCGGTTCCTGGACATTTTTCTGCTGCATTGCCTCTTGACCGAGAGCCCGCCCGACTCGCGCCAGGAGATCGAGGCCATCGGACGCAACAAGCTGCGCGCCGCGGCCCGCGGCCGCGAGCCCGGCCTGCGGCTGGACCGCGACGGCAGGATGGTCGAGCTGCGCGAGTGGGGCTCGGAAGTGCTCGCCCAATGCGCGCCGATCGCCGCGGCGCTGGACTCGGCGCACGGCGGCACCGCGTACAGCGGCGCGCTCGCGGCC
>DATHHZ010000189.1:0-10575 GCA_035316965.1 Burkholderiales bacterium
CCTGCTCCAGGATCGGCAACAGTTCGCGAATGTTGGAGATTTTCTTGTCGTGCAGAAGAATGTAGGGCTCCTCCAGCACCGAAATCTGCTTTTCCGCGTTGTTGATGAAATACGGCGAGAGATACCCCCGGTCGAACTGCATTCCTTCGACCACCTCGAGCTCGTTCTGCAGACCCTTGCCGTCCTCGACGGTGATCACGCCTTCCTTGCCGACTTTGTCCATCGCATCGGAGATGATCTTGCCGATCGCCTCGTCCGCGTTCGCCGATATGGCGCCGACCTGCGCGATTTCCTTGCTCGTGGTGCAGGGCTTGGATAGCTTCTTCAGCTCCTCGACGACGGCGATGACCGCCTTGTCGATCCCGCGTTTTAGATCCATCGGGTTCATCCCTGAAGCGACGAACTTCATGCCTTCTTTCACGATCGATTGGGCGAGCACGGTCGCGGTGGTCGTGCCGTCCCCCGCAACATCCGAAGTCTTCGAGGCGACTTCCTTCACCATCTGAGCGCCCATGTTCTCGAACTTGTCCTTCAGCTCGATTTCCTTGGCGACCGACACGCCGTCCTTGGTCACCGTCGGCGCACCGAAAGAGCGTTCCAGCACCACGTTGCGGCCCTTGGGGCCGAGGGTGACCTTGACCGCGTCGGCGAGGATATTGACCCCGGCTAGCAGCTTGTGTCGCGCGGACTCGTGGAAACGCACGTCTTTAGCAGGCATCGTTCACTCCTAAATTGGATTCGTTGGATTTACTTCGCGACGACGCCCATGATGTCGTCTTCGCGCATCACTAGATACTCGGTGCCTTCGACTTTCACCGCCTGGCCGGAGTACTTTCCGAACAAGATCCGATCACCGACTTTGACGTCGAGGGGACGCACTTTGCCGTCCTCGAGGATCTTGCCTTTGCCGACCGCAACGACCTCGCCTTGATCGGGTTTCTCTCCGGCGGTGTCGGGAATCACGATCCCGCCTGCAGATTTATTTTCCGCATCGAGGCGCTTCACTACGACGCGGTCGTGCAAGGGTCGAATCTTGGTCATCATTGGATGTCCTCCTTATTGAGAAAGTTAGCGACCACTAACTGTTGTGGCCATGAATAAATAGGGGAAACTACGTTGTTAGCACTCATCTCCATCGAGTGCTAATGATACGGGTGAGGCCGGCAAATTTCAAGCCCCGGCGACCTGCCCGCTCGATACACTTTTCTCCGGGGGTATTCACCGGGAGGTTGACGTTCTGCTGCGACGCCCCTGGCATGCGGGTCGCGTCATCGAATATTTTCTGGCGCCTTGCTGCGCCCGTTGGCGATAAGTAACTAAATTCCGAGAATAAACCTGTAATGTGCAGAAGTTGGATTACATAGATTTGCCAAAGTCTTGGCTTGACACAAGTTTCCCCCTTGGATTACAGTGCGGCGGTGTCGCTAAGACTCGATTTTCAAACCGGTTCCGGGCATTCAAGAGGGAGAAAGGGGCCTGCTCGATGAAACACCCTGCTCTGCGTTGCACGGTCGCGGCATTGCTGCTGTCGGGCGTGTGTTCTACGTATGCCGCGGACTCCTATTGGTACACGGGCCTGGGGGTGGGCGCCTCCCGCGTTCAGTTTTATCCCGCGGATTTCAATTTGGGCTTCAGCGAAAGAAAAAACGAGTTCGATGCCGGGTTCAAAGGGTTCATCGGCCACCAGATCAACCCGAACTGGGGGGCCGAGCTGAGCTATGCCACACTCGGTAAATTTCATTACAAGTACGATAATGGGTCGGGGGTCACCCAGGATGCCGTCTATAAGGTGACGGGCGTGGGGTTTTCGGCGGTGCCGACGGTTCCTTTCACCAGGAACTTCTCCGTCTACGGCCGATTGGGGGCGTTCTTTTCCCAGACAAGATTGACTTTTTACAATAGCGGTTTTGTCGTGGGTTCCGTCGGTCCCGGCCGCCAATTCAGCGATACCAGCTTCCTCAGCGGCTTCGGGGCACAATATTTCTCCGATGGCGAGAGCGGCGTACGCATCGAGTTCGAGAACTTCGGCAGGGTCGGCAGCAATTGCAGCCAGAACATCCCGGCAGGAACCTGCACCGGCCGCGCCAACGCGAAGATGATCTCGGCCAGCGCCATTTTCAAATTCTGAGCGCAATTCATTAAAAAAAGCCGGGGCTCACCCGGCCGCGTGTCCAAACCGCTATAGCCCCAGGTCCTTCCAGAGCCGGTCGACTCGATTTTTCACATCGGACTGCATCGCGATCGGCCGGCCCCAGACGCGTGAAGTTTCTGCGGTCCATTTGTTGGTGGCGTCGATTCCCATCTTCGATCCGAGCCCCGCGACCGGGCTCGCAAAATCGAGATAGTCGATCGGGGTATTTTCGACGATGAGCACGTCGCGATTCGCGTCCACGCGCGTGGTCAGCGCCCACACGACCTCCTTCCACTCGCGAATATCGACGTCGTCGTCGGTCACGATTATGAATTTGGTATACATGAATTGCCGCAATGTGCTCCAGATTCCGAACATCACCCGCTTCGCATGTCCTGGGTACTGCTTTTTCATGCTCACCACGGCAAGCCGGTAGGAGCACCCCTCCGGCGGCAGGTAAAAGTCCTCGATCTCGGGAAACTGCTTCTGCAGGATCGGCACGAACACTTCATTCAGCGCTGCGCCCAGCACCGCCGGCTCGTCGGGGGGCTTGCCGGTGTAGGTCGAGTGGTAGATCGGCTCGCGGCGCATAGTGACCCGCTCGACCGTAAACACGGGAAAGGCTTCCTTCTCATTGTAATAGCCAGTGTGATCTCCAAACGGACCTTCGACCGCCGTCTCCCCCGGCCGAATCGCGCCTTCGAGCACGATCTCGCTCGACGCCGGCACCTGCAGATCCGACCCGAGACAGCTTGCAAGCTCGGTGCGCGAGCCGCGCAGCAGGCCGGCGAACTGATATTCGGAGAGCGTGTCGGGTACCGGCGTAACCGCGCCGAGAATCGTCGCGGGATCGGCTCCGAGGGCCACCGCCACAGGAAAAGGCTCACCCGGCTGCGCCTCGGAATGCTCGCGAAAGTCGATCGCGCCACCGCGATGGGGAAGCCACCTCATGATGAGCTTGTCCGGAGCGATCAACTGCTGGCGGTAGATGCCGAGGTTCTGACGCGCCTTGCGCGGCCCGCGCGTGACCGTCAATCCCCACGTGATGAGCGGTCCTGCGTCGTCGGGCCAGCACGTCTGGATCGGAAGGCGCGCAAGGTCCACGTCCTTTCCCTCCCACACCTCCTGCTGGCACGGAGCGCCCGAAATTTCCTTCGGGGCCATGTGCATCACTTGTCTTCCGATCGGAATCCAGCGCTCGAGCACGTCGCGAAATCCCTTGGGCGGCTCTGGTTCCCTAAGGAACGCCAGCAGCTTTCCGATATCGCGCAGCGTTTCGCGTGGTTCCGCTCCTGGTTCTGCGCCCATGGCGAGGGCGACGCGGCGCGTCGTGCCAAACAGGTTGCCGAGCACCGGGATCACGTGGCCCTTGGGCCTCTCGAACAGCAAAGCCGGGCCGCCCGCCTTGAGCACGCGGCTGCAGACTTCGGTCATTTCGAGTTTCGGATCGACCTCAGCGCGCACCCGCTTCAGCTCGCCTGCGCGCTCGAGCTGCGACAGAAAATCGCGCAGGTCCCGGTATCTCATCTCTCTAGACGATCGTAGCTGTGGCGGCGCCGTCCAGCGAGATTCAGGTCCACGGGATTCCCCGCCTTATCGCGAAGTCGGCAAAAACTCCGCCAAAAATGATCGCGCCGACCCAGTTGTTCTGATTAAAAGCCTTGAAGCAGGCTACCCGGTCGCGGCCGCGGATGAGGCGATAGTGATGCGTCATGATTGCGGCCGCAGCGGCGAGACCCAGATAGTAGACCAGACCCAGCCCGCGGTGCAGGCCGATGCCTGCAAGCAGCGCAAGCGTCACGCCGTAGCAAACCATTACCGCAGGCACATCGTATCGTCCGAGGGTGATCGCAGCTGTCTTGATGCCGATGCGCAGATCGTCGTCGCGATCCACCATCGCGTATTCGGTATCGTAGGCAATCGCCCAGAAGATGTTGGCAAGGAGCAACCACCAGCCTTCGGCCGGGATGGTTCCGAGTATTGCGGCGTACCCCATCGGAATGCCGAAGCCGAACGCGATTCCGAGATAGGCCTGCGGAATCGCAAGAAATCGTTTGGTCAGGGGATAAGTCGCCGCAAGACCGAGCGCGGCAAATGAGAGAAGCACCGTAAGCCGATTGAGCGACAAGACCAGCCCGAAGGAGGCGAGTGTCAGCACTGAGGCGAGAATCCATGCTTCGCGTCGGCTCACCAACCCCGTGGCGAGCGGTCGGTTCCGCGTGCGCTCTACGTGAGCGTCATAGCGCCAGTCGGCGAGGTCGTTCATCACGCAGCCGGCCGAGCGCATGAGCAGCGTCCCCAACGCGAAGATCCAGACGATCCGCTCCTCCGGCCTGCCGTTGCTCGCGAGCCACAGCGCCCACAGCGTGGGCCACAGCAACAGTAGCGTGCCGATCGGCTTGTCGAGCCGCATCAGGCGCTCGTACAACGTCAGCCGGGCAGCAAGAGCGGCGAGATTCATAGCGAGAGCATTGTAGCCCTCAGGCGCAGTAGCCCTCAGGCCTCAGGCATTGAGAAAATCGGCACGCCCGCCGAGCCAGCGCTCGAGATGCCTTTCAGCAGAGCCGGGATGGCCAGCGAGGAGCGCGTCGGCCTCCGTGCGCGCCGATTCGATCAAGTCAGCGTCCTCGGTGAGATCTGCAAAACGCAAGAGCGGTGCTCCGCTCTGGCGGGCGCCGAGATATTCGCCAGGACCGCGCAGCTGGAGATCTTCGCGTGCGATGACGAATCCATCAGCATTCTCGAAAATCACTCGCAGCCGCTTGCGGGCGGCCTCCCCCAGAGGATTCTGATAGAGCAGGACACACACGGATTGCGTCGCGCCGCGTCCGACGCGTCCGCGCAACTGATGTAACTGCGCAAGTCCGAAGCGCTCCGCGTGCTCGATCACCATCAGCGAAGCGTTGGGGACATCCACACCCACCTCGATTACGGTCGTCCCCACCAGCAGCTTAATTGTGCCCGCCAGGAAAGCGGCCATCGTCTGCGCCTTTTCATCGGGCCTCAAGCGCCCGTGTATCAACCCGACTCTGAGTTCCGGAAATTCCCGGCTGAGCGTCGCGTGGGTATCGAGCGCCGTCTGCAGCTGCAGCTGTTCGGACTCCTCGATCAGGGGGCACACCCAGTAAGCCTGGCCACCGGCGCCGCAGGCCTCGCGGATGCGGCGCACCACCTCCGGGCGGCGTGAATCGGCGACGAGTTTCGTGACCACCGGCCTTCTTCCCGGCGGCAGCTCGTCGATGACCGACACGTCGAGATCGGCGTAGTAGCTCATCGAAAGGGTTCTCGGAATCGGCGTCGCGCTCATCATCAGCTGGTGCGGCTCCTCTCCCTTGGTGCGCAGCGCCAGCCGCTGAGCGACGCCGAAGCGATGCTGTTCATCGACAACGGCAAGGCCGAGCGAACGGAATTCCACGTGCTCCTGGAACAACGCGTGAGTGCCGATAGCGACAGTGGCTCTTCCAGAGACTATCGCGGCACGCGCCGAGTCGCGCTCCTTCTTGGTTTGGTTCCCGGTGAACCACGCGATTTCCAGGCCGAGGGGCCCGAGCCACTCGCTGAACTTGCGAAAGTGCTGCTCGGCGAGGATCTCCGTGGGCGCCATCACCGCGGCCTGCAGCCCGTTTTCGATTGCGCGCAGAACGGCAAGCGCGGCGACTACCGTCTTGCCGCTGCCGACATCGCCCTGCAGCAATCGATGCATGGGATGAGGCTGCGCGAGATCGCGCTCGATCTCTCCCCAGGTCCGTCGCTGCGCTCGCGTCAGCTGGAACGGCAGCCGCCCGATCAGCGCGGAGGTGAGACGACGCGGCTTTTCGACCGGCGCCTCAAGCACGGGAGCCCTGCGCGCCTTGCGCTCGCGGTAGTGCTTGCGCATGGAGAGCTGCTGCGCCAGCAGCTCGTCGAATTTTATGCGCCTCCAGGCAGGCAGCGTGCGGCCGCTGAGAGCCTCCTGATCCGCTCCCGGGCGGGGATGATGCAGGGTGTCGATGGCCTCGAGAAAACCGCACAGGCCGAGCCGCTTCGACACTTCTTCAGGCAGCGTGTCATCGAGTTGTGCATGCGCGAGCGCGCCTTCGATCAGGCGCCGCAGCGCTGCCTGGCCAAGGCCGGCCGTGGTCGGATAAATTGGCGTCAACGCCGTCGGCAGCGGAGTCGCTCCATGCAGCACGCGAAAGCGCGGATGGATCATCTCCCCACCGAAAAAGCCTGCGCGCACTTCACCGAACGCGCGCACGCTCGCCCCGGGCTCAAGCGCCTTGGCCTGACTTCCATAGAAATTGAAGAAACGCAGCGCCAGTTCGCCCGTGGAGTCCTCGATGCGCGAGACCAGCTGGCGTCTCGGGCGGTACACGATCTCGGTCGAGCGCACCGTGCCTTCCACCTGGACTGGCAAGCCGGGAGGCGCGTTCGCGATCGGCGTGACGTGTGTCTCGTCCTCGTAACGCAACGGCAGGTGCAGCACCAGATCGAATTCGCGACGGATACCAAGTTTGACGAGCTTAGCGGCGACCGTCCGACTGCCCGAAGATCGAGGATTGAGGATTGAGGATTGAGCGTTCGGGACCTTGGAGGATTTTTCGTCAGCTCGCGATTTCGAAGAAACCTTCCCCCTCGACGCCCGGGTCGAAACCTTCCGCACGCCCGACCCTCGATCTCCGGTCCTCAACGCTGAAGTGCGAGGATCGCGTCCGCCTCGACCATCGCGCCGCGCGGAAGCGCCGCGACGCCGACCACGGCGCGTGCCGGATACGGCTTGTTGAAATATCGGGGCATGATCTCGTTGACGCGGGCGAAATGCGACAAGTCGATCAGATAGATGGTGAGCTTGACCGTATCGTCGAGCGATCCGCCACCGGCTTTCGCCACGGCCTTCAGGTTGCCGAAAACACGATGGATCTGGTTCTCGATTCCGTCAACGAGTTGCCCGGTTGCAGGGTCCAGCCCGATCTGGCCGGAAAGATAGAGCGTGTCGCCGGCGCGCACTGCCTGGGAGTAGGTGCCGATTGCAGCCGGGGCATCCAAGGTGGAAATTGTCGATCGTGTCATGTTGAGCATGAAGTCAACGGGAGGCAAGCGGTTATAATATCCGCGCTCGGCTGGGCGGCGCCAGCATCCCGGTATCCCCGATGACTTCGCAGCAGATCGTCAATCTCCTGAAGCTCGTGGGTACGCCCAGGGACGGCGCGCTCTTGCGTTTTTCTCTTGGAAGCGAATATCTGAAGTGCGCCGAATTCGAACCCGCCATCGCGCACCTTAGCGCGGCAGTCGAGAAGGATCCGGGGTATTCCGCGGCGTGGAAACTCCTCGGAAACGCGCTTGCAGAATATGGACGGGCCGATGAGGCGCTCGCTGCCTACCGCAAAGGCGTCGAGGTCGCGGAGGGCAAAGGTGACCGGCAGGCGGCGAAGGAAATGACCGTGTTCGCGCGCCGCCTCGAAAAGGCCATCGCATCGGGCAAGGCAACGCCCGCGCGCCCATGAGCGAGTTTGCGAATCTGCGCCAGAGGCTGTTCGGCAAGCCGCTCGACCCACTGGATACGAAGGCACGACGGCATATCGCGCTTGTCGCTTTTTTCGCCTGGGTGGGCCTGGGAGCGGACGGGATATCCTCCTCCTGCTACGGCCCCGAAGAGGCGTTTCGCGCGCTGGGCGAGCACACGGAGCTGGGCCTTTATCTCGCGCTCGCCACGGCAGTGACCGTATTCATCATCGCGCTCGCCTACAACCAGGTCATCGAGCTGTTTCCCACGGGCGGGGGCGGCTACCGGGTCGCCACGCGGCTGATCGGCCCTTACGCGGGCCTCACCTCGGGTGCCGCGCTCGTCCTCGATTACGTGCTCACCATTTCGATCTCGATAGCGAGCGGGGTCGACGCTCTGTTTTCGCTGTTTCCGCTCGGCTTCCAGCCGTACAAGCTTGCAGCCGAGGTCACGTTCATCGTGGCGCTCGTGCTGCTCAACCTGCGCGGGATGAAGGAAGCCATCACGGTGCTGCTGCCGATCTTTCTCGGTTTCATTCTCACGCACGCGTTCCTGATCGTGTACGGAGTGCTCTCCCATGCGACGGTGCTGCCGACTCTGGTGCCCGATGTTTGGCGCGGAACCTTGGAGCTTTCGGGCCAGCTCGGCTGGACGGGCGTCGCAGCGCTGCTCCTGCTCGCCTATTCGCAGGGGGGAGGCACCTACACTGGGATCGAAGCGGTGTCGAACAACGTCAACGTGCTCGCGGAACCGCGAGTGCACACCGGCAAGGTCACCATGCTCTACATGGCGCTGTCGCTCGCCTTCACCGCCGGCGGGATCATTTTGCTGTATCTGCTGTGGGGCGCGAGCCCGGTGGAAGGACAAACACTCAACGCAGTCGCTTTTGGAGCGATCATAGACAGCTTCGGCTGGGACGCCCGCATGGGCGGCGCTGCGCTGCTGGTGGTGCTTGCGCTTGAAGCAGGGCTTCTCTTCGTCGCCGCCAACACCGGATTCCTGGGCGGTCCCGCCGTGCTCTCCAACATGGCCGCCGATTCCTGGGTGCCACACCAATTCCGCTATCTGTCGACGCGGCTCGTCACCCAAAACGGCATTCTGGTCATGGGGCTCGGAGCGCTCATCATCCTTCTGTGGACCGGCGGCAGCGTTTCCACGCTCGTCGTCCTCTACAGCTTGAGCGTTTTCCTGACGTTCGCCGTGTCGCTCTTCGGCCTGTGCCTGTACTGGGCCCGGCTGCGCGCCGGGCGAAACTGGCTCGGGAGGCTGGCGCTGTCGGCTGCGGGGTTCCTCGTGTGTGCGGGCATTCTGCTCATGCTGCTCGTCGAGAAGTTCCTTGACGGTGGATGGCTGACGGTCGTCATCATCGCGGCGATCATCGCCGTATGCGTGACCATCCGCAACCACTACGACTGGGCCAAGGACCAGCTGAAGAAAATCGACGCCGACTTTTCGGGCATTCCCTTTGGCAGCGTCGCCAATCCGCCCAAGCCGGACCCCAACCGGCCCACCGCGGCGTTTCTGGTAGGCTCCTCGCGCGGCGGCGGGCTGCACGCGCTGCTCTGGGTACAGCGGATGTTCCCGGACCATTTCAAGAACTTTATCTTCGTCAACGCGCGCACGGTGGACGCGCAGAGTTTTGGTGGGCGCGAAGACCTCGAAGCGATGAAGGTGGAGGCGAACGCCTCGCTTTCCTACTTCGTCAACTTCTGCAACAGCAAGGGATGGGCAGCAAAGTCATACTTGTCCTTCGGCACCGATCCAATCGATGAATTCACGCGGCTCGCTGAACGCGTTCTGGGCGAGTTCCCCAACGCCATTTTCTTCACCAGTAAGCTCATCTTCGACGAAGACAACTGGTTGACGCAGATACTGCACAACCAGGCCGCGATGGCACTGCAACGCCGCCTCCATCTACGCGGCATGCAAATGGTCATCCTGCCGATGAAGCTTAGCGTTTAGGCTGCCCGCCGGCTCGGCTGGCCGGACTATTTGCACCACCGTTCAGGCGGTACTTGATTTCAAGCTTATTATTTTGCGGTGGTGACGAGGCCGTTGCGGATCGCGTACTTCACCAGACCGGCGATATCGCGGATCTGCAACCGCTCCATCAGCTGGGCGCGATGGGTCTCCACGGTCTTCACGGAAAGCTCGAGGCGATAGGCGATTTCCTTGGTGCTGTGACCCCCGGCGATGAGCTGCAGGACTTGGCGCTGCCGCGGCGTCAGGTTGTCAGACTTGGGCTGCTCGCCCCCGACTCGCTGCACGTAGCCTTCCACCATCTGTTTCGATATGCGCGGGCTGAGATAGGTTTCGCCTTGCATCACGGCTTGCAGCGCGAGCTCCAGCTCAGCGGTCGCGGAATCCTTGAGCATGTAGCCTGAAGCTCCCGCGCGCAGCGCCTGCAGCACGTATTCCTCGTTGGCGTGCATGGACAGCATCACCACGCGCACCTCCGGAAGCTCCTGCTTGAGCAGAGCGCTGGCCTCGAGTCCCCCGAGTCCAGGCATGGAAATGTCAAGCAGCACGACGTCCGGGCAATGCTTGCGCGCAAGCTCCAGCACCTCGCTGCCGTTGCCCGCTTCGGCCACGACCGTGACCCCTTCCAGACCTTCCAGGAGCGCGCGTATTCCGGCGCGCACCAACGCGTGATCATCCGCGAGAAGTACGCGCACCGGGGTCATGTTTATCCCGCGCTCGCCCGGGCCAGAGGGAACGCGAGGCTCAACCGGGTCTCCCGGCCGAGCGCCGAGTCGATCGCAAGCCGCCCGCCGGCGAGCGTCGCGCGCTCTTCCATGCTCAGCAGGCCCATGCTCTTGCCGGCCGTCGCCCCCAGTCGCGCCGCCGCGACGTCGAAACCCCGACCGTTGTCGCGCACCTCCATACGCAATTCCTCCTCTGTGCCGGCGAGCGTAATCCAAACTTCGCTCGCCTGCGCGTGGCGCGCAATATTGGTGAGCGC
>DATHHZ010000190.1:0-2465 GCA_035316965.1 Burkholderiales bacterium
CGCCCGAGTCCTTCACCACTTTCGCCCATTTGGCGATCTCCTGGCGGACGTACCGGGCGAATTGATCCGGAGCCTTCACCGAGGGCTCGGCTCCCAGCGCGGCGAGGCGCTCTTTGACGTCGGGCGCCGTAACGGCGCTGCCGATCTCGGAATTGAGCTTCACGACGATGTCTGCGGGCAGTCCCGCAGGACCGAACACGCCGTACCAGGACGTCACCTCGAATCCCGGTAATCCCGCTTCGCTCACGGTCGGCACTTCAGGCAGCAGCGGGGAGCGCGCAGCGCCCGTCACCGCGATCGCTCTCAGCTTGCTTGATTGAACGTGCGGCACCGCCACCGGCAGGCCCATGGACGCGAGCTGCACCTGGCCGGCGAGCAGGTCGCCGACGAGCTGCCCCGATCCCTTGTAGGGAACGTGCACCATGCGGACTCCGGCCATCGCCTGGAACAGCTCGAGCGAGAGATGATTCGGCGAGCCGATGCCGGCCGACCCGAAACTGAGCTGTCCGGGCCGGGCTCGCGCCAGCGCGATCAGCTCCTTCACGGAATTCGCGGGCAGCGATGGATGCAGGACGATCGCGCTGGGAAATGATGCGACTTCCGCAATGGCCGCGAGGTCTCTGGCCAGGTCGTACGGCAGCTTCGAATAAAGGCTTGCGGAGATCGCGTGGGGAACGCCTCCCAGCAGCAGCGTATATCCGTCCGGCGCGGATTTCGCGACCTGCTCCGCGCCGATGTGCCCGCCCGCGCCGGCGCGATTCTCGATGATCACCGGTTGCCCCGATCGCTCGGTGAGCTTTTGCCCGACGATGCGCGCGAGCGTGTCGGTCGACCCGCCCGGCGAGAACGGCACCACCATTCGAACCGGCCTGCTCGGGTAATCCTGAGCCAGGCTCGCGCCGGCGGCGAGAGGCGTGATCAGCAACAAGGCAACTCTCGAGATGGCGTTCATGGGGCTCTCCATGCGGAATCATAAGGCCAGCGGGATTGATTTTGGTATCGCTCATCCCCTATAGTTTCCCCCGCGGATCGTCCAACAAGGAGGGGCTCATGTCCGAATCCATCGATCGCCGCCAGTTCCTGCAATCGGCCACGCTGGCCGCAACCGCCGCGACCGCGGTCACCGGGGCCGTGGCCGGCGCCGCGCTCGCCGCCGAGGCCAAGACCGGTGCGAAATCCGCTTCCCAGCACGCGGGGCCGATGACGCGCCGCTGGACCGAGCAGCGCTGGCTGCTCGACAACACCATCCGCACGGTCGGCATGGACTGGGACCAGCCGCGCTCGGCCTATCTGTCCGCGCCATGCGGCCCGCAGGCCGCGGCCGATTTTGCGGCGGTGCGCGCGCGCATCCAGAAATACGCCGACGCCGCGCCCGCGTTCGAAGCAGTGGCCAGGCGCCGCGAAGGCGTGGCCAGGGCGGCGCTCGAGGCGGGCGACACGGTCACCGCGCGCGAAAACTATTTCATGGCGGCGATCCACTGGGGCGCGGCGCAGTGGCCGATCGACGAGAACAACGCACACAACCAGCTCTACAACACGCGCAAGCGCGAGTGCTACGGCGCCTACGCGAAGCTCGCAGACCACCGCGTCGAGGAAGCCTGGATCCCCATGCCGGACGGCAAGCGCCTGCCCGCGTGGTTCCACCTGCCGCCGCGCTATGCGGGCGGAAGAATACCGGTCGTGATCTCGGTGCCGGGCATGGACAGTTTCAAGGAGACGGGCGTGTCCATGTACGGCGACCGGTGGCTGGAGCGCGGCCTCGCCGTGCTCGCGATCGACGGGCCGGGTCAGTACGAAGCGCCGCTCCTCGGCGTGTTCTTTTCGATGCCTGCGTGGCAGGCGGCGGGCAAGGCCTGCTGCGACTGGCTCGCCGCGCGCGCCGAGATCGACGCGCAGCGAATCGGGATCAGCGGCAACAGCTTCGGCTCCTTCTTCTCCACCATCGCGGCCGCGTACGAGCCGCGCCTGCGCGCGGTCGCGGTGAGCGCCGTGTGCCACGAGCCGGGCTTTCACACGATATTCGAGGAGGCCTCGCCCACCTTCAAGATGCGCTTCATGTTCATGTCCGGCTTCACCGACGAAGCCAAGTTCGACGAATTCAGGAAGACGATGACGTGGGAAGGCCACGCCGAGCGCGTGCGCGTGCCGTATCTGTGCATGGCGGGCGAGCACGACGAGCTCTCGCCGCTCGAGCACACCGAACGCTTGCTGAGGACGCTGAAGGGCGCGAAGCGCTGGGTTGTCTATCAGGACTCGCGCCACTCGGTGGGCGGCGTTCCTTCGGCGAACCTCGGGCCGAACCCCGCGGTCCACGTGGCCGACTGGATGCTCGCCAGCGTGAACGGCAAGATCTACCCCAGCGAAAAGTGGTTCGTGACTGCGACCGGCCAGATCGTCAAGACGCCGCTATAGCGCATGCAGGAGCGCTATTCCCGCACGGCGATCCTGCTGCACTGGCTGATTGC
>DATHHZ010000191.1:0-2130 GCA_035316965.1 Burkholderiales bacterium
AGCCCGAGTCCGCTCGCGATAAGCGCACTCTGATTATAGCCACGCTGGCGTTTTCTCGCTGATGCGAGCGGGACGGGCACGAGCGCGGCCCGTTCGTCGACAACGTCCGGCGGCCACGAGAGCCGACTCATCCGCTCGGCCATCGCATCTGCGACAGCTGCCCAGCCTTCGTACTTGAGCGCGTGAACAATGCTCGATGCCGGCTCGACCGGCATCCAACACACCGACCTGACGGCGCGAATGAATGGCGGGAGGAGGTCACACCAGCGACAACTCGCGGCGGAAAGGGGGTGGCCGCACCGCTCGCACCGCGGAGAGGGGAGATAGGGCAGGCGCGACCAGCACAAGCCGCAGACAATTCCCGATTCGAGACGCGATAACAGCTGCTCGCAGGAAACGCAGGCGCGCGGCAGCAGAAGATCAACGGCGCCGTTGAGATATCCCCGGATCCCAAGCCGTCGGCCGATACGCCCTAGAGCAACGACTGCCTCATTACCTCCCGATCCGGCTCGATCCCGAACCAGCGCTTGAACGAAAGCGCGCCCTGCTCGAGCAGCATCGGTAGGCCGTCCGCCGCGGGATTGCCCCTCTTTCGTGCCGCCTTCACCCATGGCGTGCCTCCTCCGCGGCGGTACACGAGGTCCATCACCGCAGCCGTCTTTGGAACAATTCCAATGTCCAGAGGTTGCTCCGCCTCGCGTTGCCCAACGGGCGTGGCATTTACGATCAATGTCGCGTCCGCGACCGCTTGTTCGGCACTCTTTTCGACTCGCGCGACATCCCGAAAGCGTCGGGCAAGCTTTGACGCCCGCTCGAAGCTGCGCGCGACGATCGCGACCCGCGCATCGGCCCATTGCTCCACCGCGGCAATGACGGCGGCGGCGGCGCCACCACTTCCAAGCACGACGATTCGCGCCCCTGCCGTCTCGCCTCCGAGCAATGCTCGGGCAGCGGCGTCGAAACCACCCACGTCGGTATTGTCCCCGTGCAGCCGCCCGGATTCGAACCAGAACGTGTTCACTGCTCCCACACGCTCGGCGACATCCGTGAGCTCGTCGCAGCTGGCGTGGACCGCGACCTTGTGTGGAATGGTGACGTTACCGGCGACACCGAGATCTTTCAGTTTCTTGAGCAGCGGGCGAAGATCGCGGGGCAGGACGTCGACCGCCTCATACAGGAGAGAGATTCCGGCGGCACGCAGCGCGGCATTCTGAAAGATCGGCGAGAGCGAGTGGGCCACCGGATGCCCGAGCAGCACGAGCCGTCCCGGAGTCTTGCTCACGGAAGTGTTGCTCTCAGCTGGCAAGGCGGTCGAACAATTTCTCGAGCTCCCGCTCCAGCACATCGGCGGTGTGACGGTACGCTTCGAGGTCGCCGCCGTAAGGATCCGCTACTCCCTGGTTTGGCGTGCCGGAGGCGTACTCGTCGATCACGTGAACCTTTCCCCGGCCGCCGAGCTGCTTTACCTGCTCCAGATGGCCCGGTGTCATGACGAAGATGAGATCAGCTTCGGAAACGATCGCCGGCGTGAGCTTTCTGGCGCGGTGTCCAGTCAGATTGATGTCGCGCTCCATGCCAACAAGGAGTGCCTCGTCGGTTGCCGGCACGTTGTCCCACGCATTCGTCCCCGCGCTCGAGACGTTGAGATCTTCGATGCCGCGGCGCGCCGCGATTTTGCGCGCGAGCGCTTCTGCCATCGGGCTTCGGCAGGTGTTGCCGCTGCAGACGAAAAGGAGATTCATCTTCTACGCATCCCCGACCAGGTCAGGGACGCTCTCTCTCAGCTTTGCGGCCGGAATAGCGCCCGGCCTGATCACTCTGGGGAGTCTGCCGGTACAATCGACGACGGTCGATGGGTGCGACTCCCGAAGCCTTCCGCCATCGAGAACGCGTAAAGTCCCCCGAGTAATTGCGTCACTCCATTGTGAGACGATCTGGTCTGCCGCGGTAGCCGGTGGCACACCCGGCCGGTTCGCGCTCGTAGATGTTATGGGTTGACCGTGCGCGAGAATCAGCCGGGCCAGTGAGCGGTGTGGTGTCCATCTCACCGCAACGCCGCCCTCCGGCCCACGCACTCGATCGGGCACTCTCTTTTCGCCGCCAGGAAGTACGAGCGTGAGCGGACCCGGC
>DATHHZ010000192.1:0-2456 GCA_035316965.1 Burkholderiales bacterium
ATCAGCCGCCGTGGCGCGGCGACGCGTTGCTCTGTCATCGGGGCCGCCTGAACGGCTGGAACTTCACCATCGCGGATTCGATCGCACTGCTGGCAGTCTGGCCGAGACCGCAGATCGATGCATCGCGCATCGCCTGCGCAATGTCGGCGAGCAGCGTGATGTCAGAAGCGGCGCGGCGGTCCGCCGCCAGCAGCCGGTGAAGGACCTCTTCCTGCCGCACTGTGCCGACGCGGCACGGCACGCATTGACCGCACGATTCGTCTCGGAAGAAGCGCGCGATGCGCAAAAGGGTTTGCTTGAGGTCGGCCGTGTCGTCGAGCACGATCACCGCGCCAGACCCGAGCGTCGCGCCGATGGCCCGCGTGCCCTCGAAGCTCAGCTGCACATCCAGCTGCTGCTCGGTCACAAACGAACCCGCGGCTCCACCCAGCAGCACCGCCTGCAGCTTCCTGCCTCCGCGGAGACCGCCGGCAAGGTCGATCAGCGCGCGCAGCGTGGTGCCCATCGGCACCTCATACAGTCCCGGCTCGCGCACATGACCCGAAAGGCAGAAAAGACGCGTGCCGGTGGAATCCTGCGTGCCCGTGGCTGCAAAGGCGGCCGCGCCGCCGGCGACGATGTCCAGCACGTTGACCAGCGTCTCGACGTTGTTGACCAGGGTCGGCTTGCCGAACAGGCCGGCCTGGACTGGAAATGGCGGCTTGTTCCGTGGCTCCCCACGCTTTCCTTCGATCGAGTTGAAGAGCGCCGTCTCCTCCCCGCAGATGTAGGCGCCTGCACCGCGCCGCACCTCTATGTCCACCTCGAGAAGTCCATGCTCACGCGCCTGTTTGATGGCGTTTTCGATCCGATGCCTCGCGAGCGGATACTCGCCTCGAACGTACAGGTAGCCCTTTTCGCAGCCGGTGGCAAAGGCGGCGATCGTCATCGCCTCAATGACAGCGAACGGATCGCGTTCCAACAGCTCTCGGTCCTTGAACGTCCCCGGCTCTGACTCGTCCGCGTTGCAGACCAGATAGTGAGGATGGATTGGCGCTTTCGCCACCGAGTCCCACTTGCGCCCAGTCGGAAACGCCGCCCCTCCCCGGCCAAGGAGCCTTGCCTCTGTCACCTCGCCGATCACCCCTTCAGAGCCGAGCTCCTTTGCACGACGCAGGGCTGAATAACCTCCGTGCTCGAGGTAGCTGTCGATACTCTCGGGATCGATTACGCCGACCCGCCGCAAAAGTCTCCCCCTCCCCATCGGGGAGAGGGGCTTGAGCTGGCTCGGCGGCCATGCTCCCCCGCCCAGGATCTCCTTCGCGGCTTCGGCGGTGATCGGCGCGACCTGCAGCTCCTCATGGTCTGCGCCGGCGCGTTCGACGAGCGCCGCCGGAGCACGGTCACAGAGTCCGAGGCACGGGCTGCGATGCCAGGTCTTCCCCGCGGGGCCCACCGACTGCTCGAGCGCCGAGCACAGCTCGTCGGCCCCGGCGCATTTGCAGGCGATGTCGTCGCAGACGTGGAGCGCAAGCGCAGGCCGCTCCTCGAGGGCAAAGCGTCCGTAGAAGCTGACCACGCCATACGCCTCAGCCGGCGGAATGGACAGCCTCCGGCACGCGTACTCCAACGCGCCGCGGCTCACCCAGCCGACGCGGTCCTGGACGGCGTGGAGCACGGGAAGCAGCAGCGGCCTCTGCGCACGGGCGGCGTGTCCGCCGAACGCGATGTGGTCGTCCCCCGGTTGGCGCGCGCCCCCTTCCCACAACGAGGACGGGTCGCCCAGCACGGAATCGACCGCCGTGATCTCCTCAGCGGCCGCCGGCCCCCCGGTGGTTCGGATGTCCACTAAGCCCTGGCGCCTGCAGCCAGCTTGTCGATCCTGATCGCGCTCGCCTTGAACTCGGCAGTGCCCGATTTCGGGTCGGTCGCGTCGATGGTGAGGATGTTCGTCGCCACCTGGTCCGGAAAGTGAAGCGTGAGAAACGCGAGACCAGGCCTGAGCGAGGCTTCGAAGCGGACCGGCACCTCGACCGATCCGCGACGCGAGCTGGCCATGACCCTCTCGCCGTCCTGAATGCCGAAGCGCTGCCCATCCGCCGGCGAGATCAGAAGCGCCTCCTTGCGGCGCAGGGGAGAGGTGTACTCGTTGGTCTGCACGCCGGTGTTGAACGAATCGAGCCGCCTGCCGGTCGTGAGTCGGATGGGAAACTCCTCGGTCAACCGGTCGACGGGTGGGTCGTGCTCGACCGCATGAAGCGGAGCTCGCGGCCCTTCGACCGGATCTCTCCAGAGCCGCTCGTGTAGGAACTGCGTGCCCGGGTGTGATTCGTCGGGGCACGGCCACTGGATGCCGCCGAGCTCTTCGAGCCGCCGGTATGACATGCCGGCGTGCATCGGCGAAAGGCTGCGGCACTCATCCCACACCTGCTCAGCGGTCGGCCGGCCCCAATCGCAGCCGAGGCGTTGGGCGAGGT
>DATHHZ010000193.1:0-7859 GCA_035316965.1 Burkholderiales bacterium
TCGCAACGGGCTCGCCGGAGAAAAACTCGAGCTGATGAAGCAGCGTCGCACCAATTACCGCAGCCGGGTGCCCGGTTTTCCCTCCGCCTACCGGCGTTTGATGGATGGGCAGGTGCATCGCATCGGCGGCCGCGATTGGAAGGTCGTCATGGGATACGGCCATGCGCCCGAACACGCAGCGCTCTACTGCGAGGAGCTCGGCGTCCTCATCTCCGGCGACATGGTGCTCCCCAGGATTTCGACTAACGTCAGCGTTTGGGCGAACGAGCCGGAGGGAAACCCGCTCGCGCTCTTCCTCGACTCGATATCCTGCTACGCAGGATTGCCGGCGACCACGCTCACGCTGCCCTCACACGGCCTGCCGTTCTGGGGCTTGCGCGAGCGAATCGCGCAGCTCCAGGAGCATCACCGCCTGCGCCTTGCCGAGCTGCGTGAAGCCTGCGAGACGCCCAAGGCCGCGGCGGACGTGCTCGATACGCTGTTTCGCCGCAAGCTCGACACGCATCAGCTCTTCTTCGCCATGGGCGAGGCAATGGCGCACCTGCATTTGCTCCACTACGATGGGCGCTTGAAGCATTCGGTCGGCGCCGACGGCGTGGTTCGCTACGCTCAAAACTAGCGATATGCCCGCGACGCAGTCCCCACCCGATCCCGTCGAGAGCGCGAAAGTATTCGCCGAGGTGGCGGAACGCTCCAGCCGCCTCATGGGGGAGTTTCTGCAGCGTCAGGCCGGGGGCCAAGGCGTCGCCACCAGCGACGAATTCGGAGTCGCCCGGGCATTCATGGACCTTTATGCACGCATGCTGGCCGATCCCTGGAAGCTCGCGGAGATGCAGTCGAAGATGTTCTGGGACCACGTCGCTCTCTGGCAGTCGAGCCTGCTGCGTATGCTCGGAAAGGAAGTGCCGTCGGTCGCCGAGGCAGCCAAGGGGGACAACCGTTTTCGCGACGCCGACTGGCAGGACCAGTTCCTCTTCGACTACATCAAGCAGTCCTACCTGATCGCTGCGCGCCATCTTCACGACGCGGTGTCCTCCGTCGACGGTTTGTCCGAAGAGACGCGGAAGAAGGTGAATTTCTACACGCGCCAGTACATCGACGCGCTGTCTCCGTCGAACTTCGCTCTCACCAACCCGCAGGTGCTGCGCGAGACGCTGCACTCCGGTGGCCAGAACCTGCTCAAGGGCTTGAACAACCTGCTCGCCGACATCGAGCGCGGCGGCATCCGCATGGCGGACGAAAAAGCATTCAAGCTCGGCGTGAATATCGCCACCACCCCCGGCAAGGTGGTTTTCCAGAACGAGCTCATGCAGCTCATCCAATATGCTCCGAGCACGGAAACGGTCTTCAAACGGCCGCTTCTCGTGATCCCGCCGTGGATCAACAAGTATTACATCCTCGATCTGCGCGAGAAGAATTCCTTCGTCCGTTGGGCCGTCGAGCAGGGCCACACGGTGTTCGTGATCTCCTGGGTCAACCCGGACGGGCGCTATGCCGAAAAGACCTTCGAGAATTACATGTTCGAAGGGCCGCTTGCGGCGCTCGATGCGATCGGCCAGGCGGCCGGCGAGAACAGGATCAACATCATCGGTTACTGCCTCGGAGGAACGCTGCTCGGCGCCACGCTCGCGTGGATGGCGCAAAAGAACGACCAGCGCGCGGCTTCGGCGACGTTCCTCGCGTCGCTGCTCGATTTTTCCATCCCGGGCGAGCTCGGGGTGTTCATCGACGAAGCGCAGATCGAGAATCTGGAACGCCGCATGCAGGAGCGCGGCTACCTCGAGGGCTCCGAGATGGCGGCCACCTTCAACATGCTGCGCGCGAACGACCTGGTGTGGTCGTTCGTCGTCAACAACTACCTGCTAGGGAAGGATCCCTTCCCGTTCGATCTCCTCTACTGGAATTCTGATTCCACGCGCATGCCCGCGAAGATGCACAGCTTCTACCTGCGCAACATGTACCTCGCCAACCGGCTCAAGGATCCCGGCGGCATCACGCTCGGCGGCGTGCCGATCGACCTCAGGAAGATCGTGATACCGGCGTATTTCGTTTCCACTCTCGAGGACCACATCGCGCCCTGGAAATCCACTTACAAGGGCGCGCGCCTCCTCTCCGGGCCCACGCGGTTCGTGCTCGGAGGCTCGGGGCATATTGCCGGCATCGTGAATCCGCCGTCGGCGAAAAAATACGGCTACTGGACGGGATTGGAGCTCCCCGAATCGGCCGAGGAATGGCAGGCAGGGGCGAGCAGGAGGGAAGATTCGTGGTGGATCGACTGGCAGGTCTGGATGGCCGGCTTGAACGGGCCCGACCGGGTGCCGGCCCGCGTCCCGGGCACGGAGGCACTGCAGGCCCTCGAGGACGCTCCGGGGTCTTATGTGACCGTCCTCGCTTGAGCTGCCTGCCTCCCGGGAGAATTATCGGGCAGAGTGACCGAGTGTCTCACGGAATCGCCGGAGATACCCCAAACCCTCGATAGCGCGGCTGCCGTACCACGCGGTCATCTCGCCGTCGATGAGGGCGATCCTTTTCTTCGCGAGCAAAGGGTCGGCGCGCAGCTCCGCGACATGTCCCTCGCGGAATGAATACGGCTCGCTCGACAGCAGCACCGCGTCAGCTGCGTCGAGCACCCCACTGTCGAGCTGAATCTTGGGGTAGCGATCAATGCACTCCGCCGGGACGGTTTCCCATTTTACGAGAGCGAGCATCCGCGAAACGTAAGTATCGCGCGACACTGTCATCCAGGGATTTTTCCATATCAGGTAGAGCACGCGATCGAGCGGAAACGCGCGCGCCGCCGTCTGCAGCGCCGCGTACGCTGCTTCGAATTCGCCGCACAGCGCTTCGGCTTGGTCTTCTCGCCCGAATATTCCGCCGATCAGCCGGTAGAGCGCCAGGTTGTCGATGGGCGCGAGCGGGTGCGTCACGATCAGCTCGGGAACGAACTCTGCGAGGGAGCGAGCGTGCTCCTTCTTGTTCTCGTCGATATTGAGGATGACGTGGGTGGGTCGCAGCGCGCGCAGCTTGTCGAGATCGACGTCCTTGGTGCCGCCGACTTTGGGGATACGGCGAACGACCTCGCGAGGATGGACGCAGAAACCGGTTCGGCCCACGAGTTGTGCCGCGAGGCCGAGATCGCAGACCAGCTCCGTAATGCTCGGTACCAGACTCACGATGCGCGCATCGCGGCGCGCCGGCGCGTGCCGCGTACCCACGGCGTCGACGAGTCTCGCCTCCAGTCCGCTCACAAAGGGAGACCGCGCGCCTTTCGCGGCGCGCGCGCGAACAACCGGTCGAACAGCCAGCGCGGCAGGCGGCGAAGCGCAAAGGAAACAAGCGCCATCTGCCAGGGTATGACAGCGAAGCGGCGCTTTCTGGCGATGGCGCGGCCAAAGCGTCGTGCTGCTTCGTCCGCGTCGATGATGAACGGCATTCGGTAGCGGTTCGACGCGGTCATCGCGGTGCGGATATAGCCGGGACAGATCGTGACCACGGCCACGCCCGAGCCGCGAAGCTCCACGCGCAAACTCTCCAGATAGGTGATTGCTGCCGATTTGGAAGCGCTGTAAGCGCCTCCGCCGGGCAGCCCGCGAAAGCCGGCGACGCTTGCGATGCCGACCAGCGTGCCGCTGCCACGCGCGCGCATCGACGCAACAAACGGCTGAAACGTCACGGCCATTCCGAACACGTTGGTGTCCATGATCTTGCGGAAAACGGGAAGGTCCTCCGGATTCTCGGTGGCGGTGCCGACGCTGATGCCCGCATTCGCGATCACGATGTCGGGCACACCGAAGCGCTCCGTAAAATCCGCCGCCGCGGCCTGCAGGCTGGTGGCGTCGGTCACGTCCACCTGATAGCAGGACCCAGTGCAGAGTAAGCTCGAGAAGAGCGCCTGTGTCGGGACTAGCCGTCTTGCGCACAGGCCGAGCACCGCCCCCTGGCGCGCGTAGTGCGCCGCGAGTGCGGCGCCGATCCCGCTCGATGCGCCAGTGATGAAAACCTTGGGGCTGGGTAACACCGGGACGGCAGAAGGCGGCGCTTATCGGAAGCGCTCTTCGCGCGCGAGCTTCACCAGATGGTCGACTACCTGGACGACCTGTTCGGTGCCGCCCGCCAAGCGTGCCGAAGTAAGGAACTTGCCGTCGACGATGAATGTCGGCACCCCGCGCACATCGTAGGCCTTCAGCAGCTCGCGCGCCTGCGCGACCCTGGCCGCGACTCCCGAGGAGCCGTAAGTCTCCACGAATTTTTGCCGCTCGATGCCGTTACGCGCCACCCAGTCGACCATGATTTTCTCGTCGTTGAGCTTTACGTTTTCGAAGTGAAAATGGTCGTAGACCGGCCAGTGAAGTCGGCCGACCTGTCCCAGCGTTTCGAGGGCATAGAACAGTTTCGCGAAAGGCTCCCACGCTTCCGTGGAAAGCGCCGGCACGCGACGGATCGCGACATATTCAGGTGTGGTGCCGAGCCAGCGGGAAAGAAACGGCTGGGTTTCATAGCAGACCGGGCAGCCGTAGTAGAAGAATTCGATCACTTCGATGCGTCCGCCCTCGGCGAGCGGGCGCTGAGGTTCGATGCGTTGGAATTCACGTCCGAGCTGGATCTGGGACGATGCGGTGCCGGCGAGCAGGGCGAACGCCGACGCGAACAGCCATTTCTCCACGCGGCTCCGCAGTTTCATTCGCTCGAGCGCAAGCGCCGCCACGCTAGGGTTTTGCTTTTGCGAGTTGCTTGCGGGTTTCTCCGATGAGAAAGTCGGCGGTGGCGAGCATCGCCTTGCGCGATGTGCTCGCGACGACGAGGTAGCGGCCCTGCACGGCTAGAGTCGGTACTCCGTCGAGTCGGTAGGCGCGGCCCATCTGCGACGCACGGCGCAGCTTGCTTTCGACCGAGAACGAGCGGAAAGCGGCGTCGTATTTGGCCATGTCCACGTTCTGTTTCGCGAGCCAATCCGCGACCCACTTGGCGAAGGCATCGCCGCGCAGCCTCACCCCGCCCTGCTGGTGGATGGTGTCGAACAAAGGTCTATGCAGCCGCTCGAGCTCTCCGATGGCCTCCAGCGTGTAGAAAATCCGGGCATCGATTGCCCAGTCGTCGTTCAGAATTCCCGGCAAGCGCTTGAACTGCACGTCGCGCGGCAATCGCTTTGCCCAGGATTCGAGGTCGGGCTCCAGAGCGTAGCAATGCGGGCAGCGGTACCAGAAAAACTCGAGCACTTCGATCTTCCCCGAGGACTCGACCGCCTGCGGCGGCTTCAATTCGATGTAATCGACGCCCTCGACGGGCAAACCCTGAGCGTACGTGGCAAGGGCGAGGAACAAGCCGGAAAAGACGCTCAGCAAACGAAAAACCATGGGGCTTCTCCTTGGGGTGCCGATTCAATTCTTGGCGACTTCGGTGATTCTGACAAGCGACGCGTCCACTCCGTTCTGCGTCAGCTGCTGGCGGACGCGGTTGATCTCGTCCACGCGCGTGTAAGGCCCGAGCCGAACTCGATACCACACGCCTTTTTCGGCGAGATTGGCCGGCTCGACGCTCGCTTCCAGGCCTATCAACGCTAGCCTTGCCTTGAGGTTGTCTGCATCGGCCGGGTTCTGGAATGAGCCGGCTTGAAGGAAATAGCTGTCCTTGGGTGCGCCGGGCTTGCCGGCTTGCTTGGCCGCCTCCCGCATCTGGCGTTCGGTGACCGGCTCCTCTTTTCCGGGGAGGATCCGGTAGAAATCGAAGCGAGGCTTGTCCTCCGCCTTGGCGGACTTGGGTGGCTCAGGCAGTTTCTGATCGGCGGGCGGAGCTTTGTCCGGCGCCCGCGGCCTGTCGGCGAACGGAATGGGGGTCTTGAAGAAATAGATCGCGATTCCGGCCGCTACGCCCAAGCCCAGCAGAAAACCGAAAAAAAGGCCGATCAAAAAACTGCCGGAGAAGTCCGGTCTGGACGGCGGTATTTGCTTGTAGTTGAAACTCATAGAGGTAAGGCGTTACATTTTCTCGGGCTGGCTGACGCCCAGCAACGAAAGCCCGTTGCGAAGCACTTGGCGCACGGCAAGGGACAGAGCCAGACGCGCCGTTCGCAGCGGAGCTTCGGCGACCAGGATGCGTTCGGCATTATAGTAACTGTGAAATTCACCCGCCAGCTCGCGAAGATAAAACACAATCTGGTGCGGAGCGAGCTCCGCCGCGGCGTTTTCCAGGATTTCGGCGTACTCGCCCAATCGTTGCAGAAGCGCAAGCTCGCGTGCGCCGCTGAGCGGCGCGAGGTCGGTGTTCCTGAGGGAATCAAGATTCGCGGCGTTCAGTGCGCTCGTGACCGGAAAAGCACGGTCCTCGCCACCGAACTGCGTCCTCCATTGTTCCAGCACCGAGCAGATCCGGGCGTGCGCGTACTGCACGTAATAGACGGGATTCTCTTCGGATTGCGATTTGGCAAGATCGATGTCGAACACGAAATCCGCGTCGGCCTTGCGCGAAAGCAGGAAGAACCGCACCGCGTCCCGTCCGACCTCGTCGATCAGCTCGCGAAGCGTAACGTAGGAGCCGGCGCGCTTGGAGATCTTCATCTCCTCGCCGCCCTTCATTACCGTGACCATCTTGTGGAGCACGTAGTCGGGATAGCCCTGCGGAATCCGGCGCTCCCACTTCGCCGATGCCGCTTGCAACCCGGCTCGCACCCGCGTCACCGTGCCGTGGTGGTCGGATCCCTGGATGTTGATGGCGCGGGTGAAGCCGCGCTCCCACTTCGCAAGATGGTAGGCGACGTCGGGCACGAAGTAGGTATAGGTGCCGTCCGATTTGCGCATCACGCGGTCCTTGTCGTCGCCGTACTCCGTGGTCTTGAGCCAGAGGGCGCCGTCCCGCTCGAAGGCCTTGCCCGAGTCGATGAGCGCCTGAACCGTCTTCTGAACGCGCCCGTCCCGGTAAAGCGAGGATTCCAAATAATGGCTGTCGAAGCGCACGCCAAAGGCCTGCAGATCGAGATCCTGCTCGCGCCGGAGTTCGGCCACCGCAAAACGGGTCACGGCTTCCAAATCTTCGCCGTCGGTGTTTCCCGCCTCGAGGTATTTTTCGGCGACCTCGCGCACATAGTCGCCGTGATAGCCGTCGGCGGGAAATTCCGCCAGTACGCCGAGTTTTTCTCGAATCCGCGCCTGTACAGAGAGTCCCAGATTGCGGATTTGCGCGCCCGCGTCGTTGTAATAGAACTCCCGCGTCACGCGCCAGCCCTGCGATTCGAGCAGAGCCCCGATCGCGTCCCCCAGGGCCGCCTGCCTGCCGTGCCCGACGTGGAGCGGGCCCGTGGGATTGGCCGATACGAACTCCACCATCACCGGCCGGCCGCCGGCGCGGTCGGCGAGACCGTAGCGGTCGCCTTCCGCGAGAATGGTCTTGACGATATGCTGTTTGGCCGCGGGGCGCACGCGCAGGTTGATGAACCCACTGCCCGCGACTTCGGCGCGCTCGAGCCACTCCGAGGGCGGCAGCGCCGCGACGAGCTCAAGCGCCAGCTCCCGCGGATTGCGTTTCAGCGCGCGAGCGAGCTGCATGGCCGCCGGGCAGGAAAAGTCGCCGTGCTGCGCCTGCTTGGGCCGTTCCAGAGAAATCAGCGAACCCGGCTGCTGCGGAGCGACCTTGGCGAGCGCACGGGTGAGCAACTCGGTGAGGTGGGATTTGACCTCGGCGGACATCGAGGGGCCGTATTATACGCGGGCCTTGATCATCCTCGGCCGTGCAAAGGTAGAATACTCTCTACCTCAACCTTCCGATCTGGAGTTCCAACTTGGGCAAAGGCGATAAACGCACATTCCGCGGCAAGGTTTTCAAGGGATCGCACGGCAAGACCAGGCCGCGCAAGCCGAAAAAAAAGG
>DATHHZ010000194.1:0-2500 GCA_035316965.1 Burkholderiales bacterium
CAATTTCCGAGCCCGCTCAATGGCTTTCGCCTGCGTCGGAAGGACGTCGCTCGCCCGTTCTGAGTTCGCTCGCCGGACGGCATAGTCGCCCTGCGGGCGCTTTTCCACGTAGACTCGCTTATCACTCATAAAGACCTCCAACTTTTGAGACCATTCCCGCCTGATTGATCAACTGCACCCCGTCGTGCTGCCACACGTATCGCACTTCATGCACGTCCCATTCCGCACCAAGGAGAAATGCCCGCATTCGCCGCACATCTCGCCTTCGTAGCCCTTTGCCTTGGCTTCGGCGCGGCGTTCGGCTTTTGACGGGGCCGCCTGTTGCGCGGCGCCGGCCTTGCTCCATTGCAGGGCCTCCAGCTTTTCGGTCGGCGACAGGTCGTGTTGGGCTTCCTGCTTCTTCAGCGCCACGGCGCCTTCGGCGGTGTCGGCGGCGCGGGCGCTGGGGCCGTGCGACGCCATCGAGGTGACGTTGCCGGAGCCGCGGGCCTCGGTCTGCGGCTCGGCGACGCTGCGCATGACCACGCGATTGTCGGTGCGCGAGCGGGTCAGGCCCTTCGACAGATACTTGTTGCTGGGCTGCTCCGGCGCTTTGCCTTCCTCGACGCCCTTGCCCATGGCGTCGAAGTTGGTTTCGGAGGGGTCGACATGGGCGAGATCGAACCGGCCCATGTAGCTGACCGCGAGTTCGCGGAACACATAGTCGAGGATCGAGGTCGCGAATTTGATGCTGTCGTTGCCCTGCACCGGGCCGTTCGGCTCGAAGCGGGTGAAGGTGAAGGCGTCGACATATTCCTCCAGCGGTACGCCGTATTGCAGGCCAAGCGAGACCGCAATCGCAAAGTTGTTGATGAAGGAGCGCAACGCCGCGCCTTCCTTGTGCATGTCGATGAAGATCTCGCCGATCCGGCCGTCGTCATATTCGCCGGTGCGCAAGTAGACCTTGTGCCCGCCGACCACGGCCTTTTGCGTGTAGCCCTTGCGGCGATCCGGCATCTTTTCGCGCTCGCGCATCACGATGATGCGCTCGACCAGCCGCTCCACCACCTTTTCCGATATCTGCGCGGTGCGCGCCGCCATCGGCTTGTCATAAAACGCCTCGATCGCGTCGTCTTCCTCGTCGTCGTCGCTGATCAGTTGCGAGTTCAAGGGCTGCGACAGCTTTGAGCCGTCGCGGTAAAGCGCGTTGGCTTTCAGGGCGAGCTTCCAGGACAGCAGATAAGCGGACTTGCAATCCTCCACCGTGGCGTCGTTCGGCATGTTGATGGTTTTACTGATCGCGCCCGAGATGAACGGCTGCGACGCCGCCATCATGCGGATGTGGCTTTCCACCGAGAGATAGCGCTTGCCGACCTTGCCGCAGGGATTGGCGCAGTGGAACACGTTGTAGTGCTCGGCCTTCAGATGCGGCGCGCCTTCCACCGTCATCGCGCCGCAGATGTGCACATTGGCGGCCTCGATCTCGCGCTTACTGAACCCGACCGCCGCGAGCAGGTCGAAATTCGGCGCCGCGATGGTCTCCGGCGCGATTTTCAGGGTTTCGCGCAGGAAATCCTCGCCAAAGGTCCATTTGTTGAAGGCGAACTTGATGTCGAACGCGGTCGGCAGCGCGGTTTCCACCTTTTTCAAAGCTTCGTCGGTGAAACCCTTGGCTTTCAAGGTGGAAACGTTGATCGCCGGCGCGTTGGAGAGCGAGCCGTGGCCGACGGCATAGGCCTCGATCTCGGCGATATCGCTCTCGCGGTAGCCGAGCGCGCGCAGCGCCTCGGGCACGGCGCGGTTGATGATCTTCCAGTAGCCGCCGCCGGCGAGCTTCTTGAATTTCACCAGCGCGAAATCAGGCTCGATGCCGGTGGTGTCGCAATCCATCACCAGGCCAATAGTGCCGGTCGGCGCCACTACTGTGGTCTGCGCGTTGCGGTAGCCATGGAGTTCGCCGAGTTCGAGCGCCTTGTCCCAGGCGGCCTTGGCGTGCTCGACGATTTCGGTCTGCGGCACGCTGGCATAATCCAGCGGCACCGGATTGACGGCGAGCGCCTCGTAGCCGCGGCTTTCGCCATGGGCGGCGCGGCGGTGATTGCGGATCACCCGCAGCATGTGGGCTGAGTTCTTCTTGTAGCCGGGGAAGGGGCCGAGCTCTTTCGCCATCTCGGCCGAGGTGGCGTAGCTGATGCCGGTCATCACGGCGGTCAGCGCGCCGCACAGCGCGCGGCCTTCCTTCGAATCGTAGGAAAGCCCCATGGTCATCAACAGCCCGCCGATATTGGCGAAGCCTAAGCCCAGCGTGCGGAATTCGTAAGACAGCTCCGCGATCGCCTTGGAGGGAAACTGCGCCATCATCACCGAGATTTCGAGCACCACAGTCCAGAGCCGGACGGTGTGTTCGTAGGCGGGGATGTCGAATCGACGCGTCATTCCGGGACGGCCCGCAGGGCCGGACCCGGAATCCAGCAACTCGCTCTGGATTCCGGGTTCGCGCGAAGAGGCGCGCCCCGGAATG
>DATHHZ010000195.1:0-4010 GCA_035316965.1 Burkholderiales bacterium
ATCGGCGTGGCGCTCGGCATCTACGGTCTGACCCAGGGGATCCTGCAGATCCCCTCCGGCTTGGTCTCCGACCGCTACGGCAGAAAACGCGTGATCGTCATCGGTTTACTGGTCTTCGCGCTCGGGAGCTTTATCGCCGCATGGGCCACCGATATCCATATGGTCATTCTCGGGCGCGCGATCCAGGGAGCGGGGGCGATCTCGGCGCCGGTCACGGCGTTCATCGCCGATATTACGCGCGAGGAGCATCGCACCAAGGCGATGGCCATGGTCGGAGGCTCGATCGGATTGACCTTTGCGGTATCGCTCGTTGCTGCGCCCGCGCTCTATCGCACTATCGGGATGGACGGAATCTTCAATCTCACAGGCGCGTTGTCGCTCGCGGCGATCTGGGTGACGCTCGCGGTGGTGCCCCCGGAGCCTCAAAGCGCGGGCGACCCGATGCGGCGCGTGCAGCGCGGCGCATTGGCCGAGGTCTTGCGCAACACCGAGCAACTGAGGCTCAACTTCGGCATCTTTTCGCTTCACGTCGTGCAAATGGCCATTTTCGTCGTGATCCCGGTTGCCCTTGTCCAGTACGGCGGGCTCGCCGTGAGCGAGCACTGGAAGGTCTATCTGCCCGTCGTGCTCGGCTCCTTCGTACTCATGCTGCCGCCGCTGCTCCACGCCGAGCGCCGGGGCCGGATGAAATTCCTCTTCCTCGCGGCCATCGTCCTGCTGCTTGTCGTGGAGCTCGGCTTCGCCGTGTGCTACACGAATTTCAGCATGGCGGTCGCCCTGCTGCTTGCCTTCTTCGTCGCCTTCAACATACTGGAGGCGAGTCTGCCTTCGCTGGTATCCAGGGTGGCGCCGCCGGCCTCGCGCGGTACCGCGCTCGGGGTGTACAACACCACGCAGGCGCTGGGACTGTTCGTCGGCGGCGCAGTCGGCGGCTGGCTGGCCAAATACTTCGGCGATCCCGCCGTCTTTGTATTCGGATTCGCGGTGATTGCGTTATGGCTGGGAGTGGCCTCGCGAATGCGCGTACCGGGAGAGGCCGTGGAACGGGTCTATCGGGTGCGCGCGGGGCTTGATCCGGTCGCGTTGCGCGAGAAGCTCGTTCGTCTGCGCGGCGTGCGCGAAGCGATGGTGGTGCCGGAAGAAGGCATTGCCCGACTAACGGTGTATCCTGAATCGTTCGACGAGCGGGCGGCGACGGAAATTATCGGAGGAGAAAGTTAAATGGCATCGGTCAACAAAGTCATATTGGTAGGCAATTTGGGGCGCGATCCCGAGACGCGCTACAACCCCGAGGGCGGAGCGATCACCAACATCTCGGTCGCCACCACGGATACCTGGAAAGACAAGACGAGCGGTGAAAAGCAGGAACGCACCGAATGGCACCGCGTGGTGTTCTTCAGCCGGCTCGCGGAAATCGCCGGCGAGTATCTCAAGAAGGGCTCGCAGGTCTATGTCGAGGGATCCCTGCGCACGCGCAAGTGGCAGGACAAGGAAGGGAAGGAACGCACTACCACCGAAATCGTCGCCGACCGCATGCAGATGCTGGGCAGCCGGCAAGGGGCGGGCGATGCAGGTGCCCGGGAAGCGAAAGAGCCCGCCGCCGCGGGCGAGAGCAAGGCCGCCAACAAACCGGCGGGCAAGTTCGACGATATGGAAGACGATATCCCGTTCTAGCCGCCTCGACGCCGGCATAGCAGCAGGACTTCCCCGACCTCGGCGGTGTCGATCGGGCCCTGTGCCAGCGCCAGCGGTTTTTGAAAGTGCACGCCCAACCCGGCCGCGAGTTCCTCGGTCGCCTCGTCAAACATGCGACAATTGCGGAAGTGTGACCCGGTTGTGAAATCACCAATAGGCGGCACTGTTCATTCATGAAACCAGACAACCTGACTGTCCTCAGCGAATTCCTGCACAAGCGCGAAAACATCGATCCCGCTCGAGTGACGCCCGAGGCCTTGCTCGAGGAACTCAAGGTCGATTCGCTCATGCTCCTCGAACTGCTGTTCGAATTCGAGGACAGGCTCGGCGTCAAGATACCGCAGAACATTCCGCGACCCAAGACCGTCGGTGACCTGATGGGGATCGTGGATAAGGTCACAGCCGGACACGGCGTCTGAATGGCAAGCGCGCGACGCGTCGCCGTTACCGGCCTGGGGCTCGTCAACCCTTTTGGTGGGGACCTCTCGGATTTCTTCGGTCGGATGCTGCGCGGCGAATCCGCGATACGGCTCTTTACCCGCGAGGACGAAGTCACCAGGCCGATCGCCGTCCCGGCGGTTCGTTGCGCGAACTTCGACGCCGACGCGGAGCTTGGCCAATCGCTTTCCTACACCATGGACCGCTACAGCCAGCTCGGGACCGCCGCAGCCCTTTCGGCATGGCGCGATGCCGGGCTTCCCCGGACCAAGGACGCGCCGCGCAACGACTGGGGCGTTTCTTGGGGGACGGCACTGGGCGGTACGCTGACGTTCGAAAAGGGCTATATCGACATGTTGCGCAACGGCCGCGAGCGCGTACCGCCGCTTTCGATCGTGCTCGGAATGAGCAACGCGGCCGCCTCCCACATATCGATTCAGCTCGGCCTGGGGGCTTCCTCCGCGACGTATTCGGTCGCATGCGCGTCATCGGCCGTTGCGATCGGCGAAGTCTTGCAGAAGATCCGCTCGGGCGAGGCAACGCTGATGGTCGTCGGTGGCTCCGAGGCGCCGCTGTCCTACGGCGTCGTGCGCGCTTGGGAAGCGATGCGCATTCTTGCCCTGGGCGACGAGGCATCCGCCGCGCGCGCCTGCCGCCCGTTCAGCTCCGATCGGCAGGGTCTGGTGCTCGGCGAAGGGGCGGGCGCAATGATCCTCGAGGACTGGGACCACGCGGTTCGGCGCGGGGCCAGGATATACGCCGAATTCGCAGGGTGTGGCAGCACGTCCGACCATGATCACCTCGTCCGACCCAGCGTGGATGGACAGATGCGCGCCATGCGCATGGCAATTCAGGATGGCGGCATGACGCCCGACGAGGTCGACTACATCAACGCGCACGGCACCGCGACTCGCGAAGGCGACCCGATCGAAATCGCGGCCATTCGCGGCGTTTTCGGATCGCGTTCCACGGCCGTCGCCGTCAGCGCCACGAAATCGATGCATGGGCACATGCTCGGCGCAACCGGAGTGATCGAGGCCATCATCACCGTATTGTCTCTGGCGTCGCAGGAGGCGCCGCCCACCGCGTATCTCGACGATGTGGATCGCGAGTGCACCGGTGTCCGCCACATCACCGGAGAACCTCTGCGCGCGAGCCTGCGAGCGGCGCTGTCAAACTCTTTCGCATTCGGGGGCAGCAACACGGTGCTGGCATTCCGCGCGGCTCATTGAATCTGCGCCGGGGCGTGAATCACGATGTTCTCAGCCGCCGGATCGCGAGCACCGGGAGCCGCAGCAGAAAACCGAGGATCAGGCGGACGTGCATCCAGGTCAGCAGCGCGTTGTCGCGCCAGTAATTGAAATGCGACACGCCGCCCTCGTCGGGGTGGAAATACCGCACCGGCGCAGGCTTGTTGAGCGGGCGCACCCCCGACCAGCACATTCGGACCACCGCTTCCGGGTCGAAGTCGAAGCCGCGCATCCAGAGCTGCTTACGCATCACCTTGCGCAGGGGCGCGATCGGGTACACCCTGAAGCCGAACAAGGAATCACCGATTCCCGTCCACAGCGTTTCGAGGTTGGCCCACCAGTTGGATACGCGACGCCCCTTCACGCGAAGATTCGGCGCGCTCGCGTCGAACACCGGAACTCCCAGCACCATGCAGGAAGGCTCGGCCGCGGAAGCCGCCATGAACTCGCCGATCAGCTCGGGCGGGTGCTGCCCGTCCGAATCCATCGTCAGAACATGCGTGAATCCGGCGGCCTGGGCAAGCTCGATGCCGTGCAGGACGGCGGCGCCTTTGCCGCCGTTCATGGGCAGTACGATCACCTTCAGACCCGCATCTGTTTCGGCCATCCGGCGCAGTCCCTCGGCCG
>DATHHZ010000196.1:0-4071 GCA_035316965.1 Burkholderiales bacterium
CAACGACCCACGCGCAAAGCGCGCGGAAACACTGGTCCATTTGGCCCATCGACCTCGCGCCCCGCATCGCGCTCCGGAAGGACTAGGGTGCACGTCGTCGAGCGTTTCGCAGGGTTCGCCGAGGGCCATCGCAGGCAACCGGTCGCGCCGCAGGTGCTGCACCAGGCGAAGCGCGTCGTGATCGACTGGTACGCGGCGCTGCTTCCGGGCGCCGTGGTCGCGCCCGCCTCCTTACTGGAGCGCGCGCTCGCAGGAGAGCTCGACCACGGAGAAGCGCATCTCGCGCTCGGCAGGCGCGCGAGCGTGCGCGCCGCGGCGCTCATCAACGGCGCGGCGGCGCATACGCTCGAGGTGGACGACATTTTCCGCGAGGGCATCTACCATCCCGGCGCCCCGACCATCGCCGCGGCGCTCGCGGTGGCGCAATCGCGGCGCGCTTCGGGCGAGCAGTTTCTGCGCGCGGTGATCGTCGGCTACGAGATCTCGACGCGCATCGCCGCGGCCATGGGCCGCGCTCACTACAAGTATTGGCACAACACCGGCACCATCGGCTGTTTCGGCGCGGCGAGCGCCGCGGCCGAGTTGCTGGGCCTCGAGAGAAAGCGCTTCGCCCATGCGCTCGCCACAGTCGCCACTTTCTCAGCCGGCCTGCAGCAGGCGTTCCGCACGGATTCGATGTCCAAGCCCATGCACGCGGGGCGCGCGGCGGAAGCCGGCGTCACCGCGGCCCTTGCCGCTGCCGAAGGCGTCACTGGATCCCTCGACATCATGGAGGGCGAAGCGGGCTACGGCCGAGCTATGGGTGACGACCCTGACTGGGAGCATGCACTCTCCACGCTCGGCGAGGATTTCCACATTACGCAAATGACTTTCAAGAACCACGCCTGCTGCGGCCACGCTTTTGCCGCCATCGACGGCGCTCTTGCGCTGAAGGCGCGGATGGGCGTGGCCGCCGCGGAGATTGCGCGCGTGCGCGTCGGGGGCTACCGGGCGACCCTGGAGGTGGCGGGGATCGCGGACCCCGCGACCGCCGCCGAGGCGCGCTTCAGCACGCCCTATCTCGTCGCCACCGCGCTCACGCACGGCAGCGTGCGGCTTGCCGCGTTCGAGCCGGCGCGGCTCGAGGACGCCGCCACAAGGGCGCTCATGCGGCGCGTCGAGGTGGCCCTCGATCCCGAGCTCGATGCGGCGTTTCCGGCGCAGCGCGCCGCGCGCGTCGCGATCGAGTCCCGCGACGGCCGGCGCGGCGAGCACCTCCAGGCCACGCGCAAGGGCGACCCGGACCTGCCGCTCTCCGACGCCGAGCTCGAGCACAAGTACTTCGAGCTCGCTTCTCCGGTGCTCGGAGAGGAACAGGCGCGAACGCTCCTCGCCAGGCTGTGGAAGCTGGAACGCGAACCGCGCCTGTGACGCTCGCGCAGGCCCTGTTCAGCCCGCTCGCGGTCGCGCTCGTCGGTGCATCCGGGGACGCAGCGAAGAATAGCGCGCGTCCCTTGCGCTTCCTGCGCAAGCACGGCTACGCGGGACGCATCGTCCCGATCAACGCGTCGCGCGGCGAAGTGCTCGGCGAGCGCGCCTTTAGCAGCCTCGCCCAAGCGCCGGGGAAGATCGACCACGCTTTCATCATGACACCGGGCGACTCGGTCGAGCGCGCGATCGAGGAATGCGGTGCGCGCGGCGTGAGCGTCGCGACGATTTTCAGCGACGGCTTCGCCGACGCCGGCGCCGAGGGCGCGGCGCGGCAGGCGCGGCTCGTCGCGCGGGCGCGCGAACTCGGGGTGCGCGTGCTGGGCCCCAACAGCATGGGGCTCATCGACGTTCCCGGCCGCGTCGCGCTCAGCGTGAACGCGGTGCTCGAGATGGACGTCTTGCCCGCGGGGACGACGAGCTTCGTGTCGCAGAGCGGAACCATGCTCGGCAGCGTGCTCTCGCGCGGCGCGGCGCGCGGCCTGGGCTTCGCCAAGCTCGTCTCGGTCGGCAACGAGTCCGACCTCGGGATCGCGGAGTTGGTCGAGCTGCTAGCCGAGGATCCCGGCACGAAGGTGATCCTCTTGTTTCTCGAAACGATACGCGACGGCGCGGGCCTCGCGGCCGCCGCGCGCAAGGCCCATGCCGCGGGAAAACCCGTGGTCGCGTACAAGCTCGGCCGCTCGCGGCTAGGCGCCGCGCTCGCGCGCTCACACACGGGCGCGCTCGCGGGCGAGGACGCGGCGCTCGACGCGTATTTCCGCGACTGCGGCATCGTGAGGGTGGACCTGCTCGAAACGCTCATCGAGATCGCGCCGCTCCTCGCCGGGCGCACGCCGCTGAACCTCCCGCGCGCCGCACGCGTTGCGGTCGTGACCACCACCGGAGGCGGCGCCGCGAGCGTGGTCGATCGGCTGGGCGTGTTCGGCATCGAGACGGTCGCGCCGGACTCCAAATCGCCGATCATCGATCTGACGATGACGGCGACCGCGGAGCAGTACACCGCGGCGCTCGATGATCTGCTTGCGTCTCCTCAGTGTGACGGCGTGCTGGCGGTGGTCGGGTCTTCGGCGCAGTTCCATCCGCAACTCGCGGTCGAGCCCATCGTGCGTTCGAAGAAGAACGCGAAGCCGCTCGCGGTCTTCCTCACGCCGCACGCGGAACGCTCGCTCGCCCTGCTCGCCGAGCGTGGGATCGCCGCCTTTCGCACGCCGGAAGCCTGCGCGGACGCGCTTGCCGCCACCTTCGCCTGGCGCTCCCCCCGCACCCGCACCGCGGCCGCATCCACCGAATGGCCGCCCAATCTGCCCCGGCGCGGAGGTCTCGATGAAGCGCAAGCGCTAGTCCTGTTTGCCTCGCTCGGAATCCCGGTGGTGGAGCACGCGATCGCGCAGCCTCCCGGCTACGCGCATGCCATTCCCTATCCGGTGGCGGCAAAGGCGCTTTCCGCCGAACTCCTCCACAAGACCGAAGCCGGAGCGGTATGTCTTGGCATCGCGGACCGGGCCGAGCTCGATCGGGAGGTCAGCGCGATGCTAGCGCGCGTCCCCGCGGCCCGCGTCGTATTGGTACAGAAAATGGAATCGGGCCTCGCCGAGGCGATAGTCGGCTATCGCGACGATCCGGTCGTCGGCCCGATCGCGCTCGTCGGGGCGGGAGGCGCGCTCGCGGAAATCTACAAGGACTACGCGTTGCGGCTCGCGCCGGTGAGCGAAGAGGAGGCGGAGGAGATGATCGAGCGGGTGAAGGGCCTCGCAATGGTGCGCGGCTACCGCGGACTGCCGCACGGCGATCTGCGTGCGCTGGCGCAGGCTGTCGCCGCGCTCTCGCGGCTTGCGCTCGTCAGCGGCCGGCCGGTCGCCGAGGCGGAGATCAATCCGCTGATCGTGAAACGCGAGGGCGTCGTCGCGGTCGACGGGCTCGTCCTACTGAAGGAACAGGACTTTTCCCCTCCTCGTTGAGGAGGGGTGCCGCCGAAGGCGGCGGGGTGGTACGTTGGTAGAAATCGAACCACCCCGGCGTGCTGCGCACGCCGCCCCTCCTTGTCCAAGGAGGGGAAACGCACGAGTAATGAAGGAAAGACTTTTCCCCTCCTCGTTGAGGAGGGGTGCCGCCGAAGGCGGCGGGGTGGTACGTTGGTAGAAATCGAACCACCCCGGCGTGCTGCGCACGCCGCCCTCCTTGTCCAAGGAGGGGAAACGCACGAGGGATGACCATGGACTTTCGTTTCACGCCCGAGCAGGAACAGTTCCGCGAATCGGTGCGGCGCTTCGCCGAAAAACATCTTGCGACGGGCGCCCGCGCGCGCGCGCACTCGCCTGAATACCCGTGGGACGTCGCCAAGCTCATGGCGGCGCAAGGGCTGCTCGGGATCACGATCGCGGAAGCCGACGGCGGCCAGGGCGGCCAGCTCATCGACGCGGTGATGGCGATCGAGACCGTCGCCTCGGTGTGCCCGAGAAGCGCGGATGTGGTGCAGGCGGGCAACTTCGGCCCGATCCGCGTGCTGGCCGAATACGGCACGCCGGGGCAGAAACGCAAGTATCTGAAACGCCTGCTCGCGGGTGAGTCCGTGATCTCGGTCGGCATGACCGAGCCGCAAGC
>DATHHZ010000197.1:0-3033 GCA_035316965.1 Burkholderiales bacterium
AAGACCTTAGACCCCCGTGGCCGAGCGCTTCCGGCTCACCGTCAACGGTGTCGAATCCGAGCTCGAGGCGAGTTCGGACACGGCGCTTCTCTACGTGTTGCGCAACGACCTTGGGTTGAAAGGCACGCGCTTCGGCTGCGGCAGCGGCCAATGCGGCGCCTGCTTCGTGTTAATCGACGGCTATCCGGCGCCCGCTTGTGACACGCCCCTGTGGGCGGCCGCCGGTAAGAGAATTACTACCGTCGAAGGCTTGAGCAAAGGCGGCGAGTTGCACCCCCTCCAGCACGCCTTTCTCGCCGAGCAGGCGGCGCAATGCGGCTATTGCACCAGCGGCATTCTGATCAGCGCCGCGGCGCTCCTAGCGAGAAATCCCAGGCCGACCGAGAGCGAAGTGCGCGCGGCGCTCGACCGCAACCTGTGCCGCTGCGGTTCGCACAACCGCATGGTGCGCGCGGTCTTGCGCGCGGCGTCTGAAATCGCGCTGTGAACACCGTCGCCGAAAGCCCGCTCAAGCGGCCGGGAAGTCTGGAGAAAAATCCGAAACTGGCGCAATGGCTTCGCGTGCACCGCGACGGAACCGTGTCGATTTTCAGCGGGAAAGTCGAGATCGGCCAGGGAATCTCGACCGCCCTCGCCCAGATCGCGGCGGAAGAGCTCGGGATCACGCCCGAACGCATCCGCATGGTCGCCGCCGATACCGCGGTGAGCCCCGACGAGGGCGTCACGTCGGGCAGCCTATCGATCCAGGATTCCGGTGTCGCACTACGCCGTGCCTGCGCGCAGGCCCGCACCTTGCTCCTTAAGAGCGCAGCGGCGCGTCTCGGCGTATCGGTCCGCGATTTGCAGGTAGCGGACGGGACTGTACGGACGGCAGGCCGGAGCACGAGCTTTTGGGAATGTGCGGACGACGCGCTGTTCGACTGCAAGGTCGACGAGACAGCGGCATTGAGATCGCCGCGCGACTACCAGGTGGTCGGCAAGCCTGCCCCGCGGCGCGATCTGCCCGACAAGATCGCCGGTCGGCCTCGCTTCATTCAGGACATTACGCTGCCGGGAATGCTCTACGGCCGCATGGTTCGTCCGCCGTACAATTTCGCGGGGCCGGTTTCGCTCGATGACAGCAAGGTCAAGTCGATGCCGGGGCTTGCGGCGATCGTGCGCGACGGCGGCTTCGTCGGAGTTCTCGCCGAACGCGAGGATGTGGCGATCTCGGCCCAGCGCGCCCTTCGGGTGACAGCGTCATGGCGAGAGGTCGACGCGCTGCCCCGGGACGTACATGCATGGCTCAAAGAACACGCGGCCGAGCACCGCGTCATCAGCGAGAAGGAAAACGCCGACGCGAAATCCCGCGCAGCGAAAGTGCTCGAAGCATCCTATACCAAACCCTATATATCGCACGCCTCGATCGGCCCGTCCTGCGCGATCGCCCGGATCGACGACGGCAAACTCATGGTATGGAGCCACAGCCAGGGAATTTTCAACTTGCGCCGCGACCTAGCCTTGGCGCTGGGCATGCGCGAGGATGCGATCGTCGTGCGGCACGCGGAGGGAGCGGGTTGCTACGGGCACAACGGCGCCGACGATGCCGCCCTCGACGCTGCGTTGCTCGCGCGCGCCGCGGGCGGCCGCCCGGTGCAGGTGCAGTGGATGCGCGACGACGAATTCGCGTGGGCCCCGTGCGGTCCGGCCATGGCGCTAAGCTTGCGCGCGGCCCTCGACCCCCACGGCGATATCGTCGATTGGGAGCACGAACTCTGGAGCAACGGCCATAGCAGTAGACCCGGCCGAGCGGATAATCCGGCGCTCCTGGCAGCCTGGCACTTGTCGAGAGCGTATGAACGACCTTCGGCCATCAACATGCCGCTCCCTGCAGGGGCGGCGGACCGCAACGCGATTCCGATATACGATTTTCCGAACCAGCGCGTCGTCAACCACTACGTACACGAGATGCCGGTGCGAACCTCGGCGCTGCGCTCGCTGGGTGCGTACGCCAACGTGTTTGCGATCGAATCCTTCATGGACGAGCTTGCTCAGGCGGCAGGAAGCGACCCGATCGCCTTCCGCCAGCGGCATCTCAAGGATCCACGCGGTCGCGCGGTCATGGACGCAGCAGCGCGGCGCGCCGAATGGAGCCACTGGAAACCCGCCGAAAGCCGCGGTCACGGTATCGGGTTTGCGAGATACAAGAATCTGGGCGCTTACTGCGCTGCAGTGGCCGAAGTAGAGGTCGGCCATGACGTTCACGTCAACCGTTTGATCCTCGCTGTCGACGTCGGGCTCGTCATCAACCCGGACGGCGTGATCAATCAGATCGAGGGTGGGGCAATTCAGTCGACCAGCTGGACGCTCAAGGAACAAGTGAAGCTTGGTGCACGCGGCATTGCGAGCCTCGGTTGGGAGGATTACCCCATCCTGAAATTCAGCGAGGTACCGGTCGTTGAAGTCGAGTTGCTCGACCGCCCCGACCTGCCTGCCGTCGGCGCGGGCGAAGCCGCGCAGGGTCCTACTGCGGCGGCAATCGCAAATGCGGTGGCGCATGCGCTCGGTTTGCGCATGCGCGATCTTCCGCTCACACACGAGCGGATTGCCGCAGCGATAAGTCAGTCGACGTAGTTGTAGGCCGGAAGGGTAAGGAATTCGACGTAGCGATCGTCAGTCGTGATGCGGTCGAAGAGCTTCGCGCCTTCTTCGTACTTACCCGCTTTCCACGCCTCGTCACCGAGGTAGGTTTTCACTTTTGGCAATTCTTCCGCGAGGAGAGTTCTGAACAGCTCCTTGGTGACTTTGCGGCCGTCTTGCAGCTCCCCTTTTGGAGAACGCATCCATTGCCAGATCTGAGAGCGCGAGATTTCTGCGGTGGCCGCATCCTCCATCAGATTGAATACGGGCACGCAGCCGTTCCCGGCGAGCCACGCTCCCAAATACTGAATTCCGACTGAGATATTGTTGCGCAGGCCGCCCTCGGTGATCGGTCCCTCGGGCCGGAAATCGAGCAGGTCCTTTGCGGCGACAACCACGTCCGGGCGTTGCCTG
>DATHHZ010000198.1:0-4485 GCA_035316965.1 Burkholderiales bacterium
CCCGCGCGTTGCCCGCATCTTCTGGCGCGATGAGGATGGTCTGACTGATGCGCCGCTCGGCGGGCTGAACGAAGAGGAAGCCGCGTTCTCCGTGCAGGCGTCCCACCACTCGGGCGTTGACGCGTTCGATGACCTCGACGATCGTCCCCTCCTTGCGGCCGCGCCTGTCCACGCCCGACTCGCGGACCATCACGCGATCGCCGTGCAGGACCTTTCGCATCTCGTGCGGGCTGAGGTACAGGTCCGGGCCCTCCTCGGCGACCACGAAGCCGTAGCCGTCGGGATGGCCCTCGACGCGTCCGGTGACGAGATCGAGCTTCGCAGCGACCAGGATCGCGCCCTTGCGATTGCGCAGGATCTGGCCGTCGCGCTCCATCGCGCCCAGACGCTTCGCGAGCGCATCGCGCTCCATCGGCTTGATCGCGAGCCGCCGCGCGAGCTCTTCGTCGGTAAGCGGGACGCCGGCTTCCGCGAGCGTCTGCAGAATGAACTCGCGGCTCGGAATCGGATGCTCGTAGCGCGACGCTTCGCGTTCGCGATGCGGGTCGGTTGCACGCGCGGTGTCGCGCTTTTTCATTGACAAATCGGCGCTTTCCTATAGAATCCGCGCTCGGGCTGAAGACCGGAATTGGCGCGGCCCTTTCGCCGAGGTGGCGGAATTGGTAGACGCACTAGGTTCAGGTCCTAGCGGTGGCAACACTGTGGGGGTTCGAGTCCCTTCCTCGGCACCAAGTTCTGCAAACCAGGATTCTAACTTGTCCGCACGCTAGCCCGGTCCCGGGCAGTGAATCCTCGACTTTGAAGCGCAAGCCGAATCCGCGCATTCGGCGAACCGACCTGCGGAATCCCATCCGATCTTGCGTTCTTCTGCTCTGCTTTGGCGCAAGTCTCGGGCGGGCCGAGCAGCTGCCGCTGTGGGAGTTCGGAGTAGGAATCGGAGCTACGACCCTTCCTCACTATCGCGGCTCGGATCAATCCCGGACCTGGGTGCTCCCGTTGCCTTATTTGGTCTACCGGGGAGAGTCCCTTAAAGTCGACGACCGCAGACTGCGCCGTCTGTTCAGCGACAAGGTCGCGCTCGAGTGCAGCCTGAGCGGCTCCCCGCCCGCCAAAGACAACGACGCGCGGCGCGGCATGCCCGATCTAGATGCCACACTGGAATTAGGTCCCTCGCTCAACATCGCCCTATTTCGGTCCGAGAACCGAACGGAAAAACTGGAATTGCGACTGCCGGTGCGCACCGTCATTGCCTCCGACTTCTCCCATTTCAGGCAGGCCGGCTGGATTTTTCAGCCGAACCTGAACTTGGATTTTCGCAACGTACTGGGAACCCGTGGATGGAACCTCGGCCTGCAGGGCAGCCTGATCTATACGGATCGGCGCTACAACCAATACTTCTATGCAGTCGATCCGATTTTCGCCACGGCGGAGCGGCCCGCTTTCAACCCAAGCGGCGGCTACGCCGGGACTGCGGTCATCGCAGCGCTGAGCAAGCGCTTCTCAAATTTCTGGATCGGCGGCTTTGCGAAATGGGACAGCGTCGGCGGCGCGGTGTTTGCCGACAGTCCTCTGGTCAAGTCTAGAAGCAATCTTAGCGGAGGCTTGGGCGTCGCCTGGATTCTGAGGGCCTCGAGCGCCAAGGTAGACGCAGAGAACTAGTTGCAGGCTGACTCAGATCATCGCACCGTTGATCGAAATGATCTGACCGGAAATATAAGCCGCCCGTTCGGAAGCGAGAAATCCGATCAGGTCGGCCACCTCCTCCGGCGTCCCGGCGCGCTTCATCGGGACGAACTTCTCGATGGCGTCTCGCGAAAAAACGCCCTCCGTCATGGCGGAATCGATGATCCCGGGTGCAACCGCATTGACCGTAATGCCGCGGTTCGCCAGTTCCAGCGCGAGCGCCTTGGTCGCTCCGTGGAGTCCCGCCTTGGCGGCCGCGTAGTTCGTCTGGCCGCGATTGCCCGCGAGAGCGGCGACCGAAGACACGTTGACTATGCGTCCCCAGCGCGTGCCGATCATGGGCATGAGCAAGGGCTGCGTGACGTTGAAGAACCCGTTGAGAGAGACATCGATCACCCGGGACCATTGCTCGGGCCGCATGCCGGGCATCACGGCATCATCGTGAATCCCGGCGTTGTTGACCACGATCTGGATGGGGCCGTCTGCGAGCAATTTTCGCAGCGCTGTCTCGGTTCCGTCGCGGTCGGCGACATCGAACGCCACCGCTTGGGCCGAACCTCCGTTCGTTACGATCTCGGCGGCAAGCTTCTCGGCCCGTGCAAAACGGCTGTTCGCGTGCACGTAAACGTGCCGGCCATCGGCCGTCAGGCGCCTGCACACCGCGGCACCGATGCCGCCGCTGCCGCCGGTGACGAGCGCCCGTATCACGATCCCGCCCGGCTCGCTTCCAGGACCACTGCGGCCCTGCCGCGCAAGACCTCGACATCGCCCACTCGCACTTCGAAGCTGTAGATCACGTGACTTTCCTCGCCCATCAGCCTCTCGGCTTCGACGGTGAGGTCGCCTTCGAGATCATCGAGCCGGGTTCTGCTGCAACGTACCTCCCTCAAGCTCGCCAGGTACCCCAGTCGGGGCCGGTTCCCGACGCTGCCGGCCAATACTCCGTGTATCGCCATGGCCTGGGCGGCATATTCGATGCCGCACAAAGCCGGAAGTTTTTCGTCCACTCGCAGGGGATTGTGTCGATCCCGGTGGGTGCGGCTCAAACACCGGATGCGGCTCGCATCCCAGGAGAGCACGCCGTCGAGCAGGCACATCGATCCCGCGTGGGGAATCATCGTGGCGATGGTCTCCCGGGAAATCAACACCGGCTCACGGTGACGCGCAGGCGCGCTTCGGTCAGGAAATCGAGCACGACGTCGCCCTGCGTCTTTCGCGCAAGTGCTTCGAGCAGAGGAAGCGCTCTCGCGGCCGGTGCGCCGAGCCTTAATTTCTCGAGCCCGGAATCGGACATGCCGGTGGGTTTTTCATCGCCCGCCAGAACCGCCAATTCGAGCGTCGCGGAGGCTCGGCGGGTGGCGTGCGGCGCCAGGACCAGCGCCGCGCCGAAACTCGCAAGGAGGGGACGCGCCGAATGAAGCGGCTCCGGATAGGGCTGGTCGTAGGCGATCAGGGCGACCGCCTTCCCCCTCGATTCAACCTGCGTCGCCGCCTCGACGAGGCCCGCCGTGAAACTCGTGTCGTAGGCACAGAGGCTTGTCGAGGCTTCCCGCGACCGGGTTGCGATGCCCCAGTAACCCGCGGCGGCGTTGTGCACGGAGTTGTGAAACCGCGTCGGCGACACCTCCCGTTCGGCCGAGGCCAGCGCTTCGCACATGTGATGCAGCGTTTCGCCCTCGCCGGAGGAGGACGTGAACACGGTCGCCGTGGCCGCAGCATCGCGGCCGGCGTTCTCAAACGCTTCCTGCCCGACGGCGAGCGCAAGCCTGACCGGAACGGGGGTGCGGCGCCGCTCGGCAGGAGGCAGTAGATCGCTTGTGCCGATGACGGTGGAAGCCGAGCAGAAAGGTTCCTCGCCCGTGAGGACGCGGCGAGCCGCCTCCCAGCCCCGCAGACCCGGACCGAGCAAGCCCACGCCTTCGACAAAGACCCGCATCACTGGGCGACTCCCAGGACCAGACTGCAGTTGCTCCCGCCGAACCCGAACGAGTTGGTCAGGACGCGGGTGACTTTCGCCTGCCTGTTTTCAAGCAGGTAGTTGCTCTTCATCGCGGGGTCGACGCTGCGCGTATTCGCGCCGCCCGGCATCAAACCGCACTCGATCGCGAGAATGGAAACGATCGCTTCGGTGATTCCGGCAGTGCCGAGCAGGTGCCCGGTCGCCCCCTTGGTCGAACTGCACGGGGTCTCGGGCCCGAAGATCTCGAACACGGCCTTGTCTTCGCTGGCGTCGTTGGTCTTCGTGGCCGTGCCGTGCAGGTTGATATAGTCGATGTCGCGGGGCTGGAGCCCCGCACTGTCCAGAGCCTGCTCCATGGCCATCCTTGCACCCAGGCCCTCGGGATGGGGCGTCGACATATGGTAAGCGTCCGAGCTCTCGCCTACGCCGAGAAGCAGGATAGCCCCGGATCGCGCGCGATCCGCTTTCTCGATCAGCGCGAAGCCCGCCCCTTCGCCGATCGAGATGCCGTCCCGATCCGCGTCAAAAGGCCGGCAAGGTCCGGGCGAGGTCAAGCCGAGCGAATGAAATCCGTAGAGCGTCATGAGACACAGGCTGTCGGCACCCCCGACCACGGCAGCGTCGCAGATTCCCGCGGTGATCATGCGCGCGGCGTTGCCGAAGGCCTTCGCGGTCGATGAACAAGCGGATGAGACCACAAACCCCGGTCCGGTCAATCCGAGATAGCGCCGCACGAATTCTCCGAGCGAGTAGGCGTTTTGCGTCTTCGCGTAGCGGTAATCGGCGGGCAGGGCGCCGGTCTTCGGGTCCCGGCGGCGGTACGCGAGCTCGGTCGTGTGCAG
>DATHHZ010000199.1:0-3284 GCA_035316965.1 Burkholderiales bacterium
CAGGGGGTGCGCTATCTCATGGAAGAAGGCGTGACGGTGATGGATCCGCAGACCATGCAGCCGGTTCCCGCGGACGGCGAGACCATGGGCGAGATCATGTTCCGCGGAAACATCACCATGAAGGGCTACCTGAAGAACCGCAAGGCTACCAAAGACTCCTTCGCGGGCGGCTGGTTCCACTCGGGCGATCTCGCGGTGATCCAGCCCGACGGCTACCTCAAGATCAAGGACCGCGCCAAGGACATCATCATCTCCGGCGGCGAGAATATCTCGTCGCTCGAGGTCGAGGACGTGCTTTACCGGCACCCGGCCGTGCTCGCTGCCGCAGTGGTCGCGAAGCCCGACTCGAAGTGGGGTGAAACGCCGTGCGCCTTCGTCGAACTGAAGACGGGCACCAAAGTCACGGAAAGGGAGATCATCGACCACTGCCGCGCGAACCTCGCGGGCTTTAAGACGCCGCGCCACGTGGTGTTCTGCGTGCTGCCGAAGACCTCGACGGGCAAGATCCAGAAATTCCTGCTGCGGCAGCAGGCGAAGTCGGCGGAAGCGATCGAGTGACGAGAGTCAACGCGGGGAATTTCCCCTCCTCGAATGAGGAGGGGTGCCGGCGCCAGCCGGCGGGGTGGTGCTCGGACGCCGGGCGAACCACCCCGGCGCTTACGCGCCACCCCTCCTTAAGCAAGGAGGGGACGACGGAGGACGGACCATGAACGCACCGAGCAAAACCGAAGTCGAAGCGCCTTACGTCCTGCGCGCGGACAAGGACGGCGTGGCGACGCTGACCCTCAATCGCGCAGATCGCATGAACCCGCTCTCCACCGGGATGCTTTCCGCGCTGCAGGCGGAGCTCGATCGGGTCGCGAAAGACGGAGATGCGAAGGTCGTCGTGCTCGCGGGCGCGGGCAAGCATTTCTGCGCCGGGCACGATCTTCGCGAGATGCGCTCGCATCCCGGCAAGGTCTGGCAGAAGGCTCTTTTCGAGCAGTGCAGCCAGATGATGCTGTCGCTCGCGCGCCTGCCTCAGCCGGTGATCGCGCGCGTTCAGGGCGTCGCGGTCGCTGCCGGCTGCCAGCTCGTGTCGATGTGCGATCTGGCGGTGGCGAGCGAGGTTGCCCAGTTCGCTCTTCCGGGGATCAAGAGCGGGATTTTCTGCACCACGCCGGGCGTCGGCGTCGCGCGCAACCTCGCGCGCAAGCACACGCTTGAGATGCTCTTCACAGGCGACCTGATAGACGCGAAGACCGCGCTTTCCTGGGGCCTGGTGAACCGGGTCGCGCCGCTTGCCGGGCTCGATGCCGAGGTGGACAAGCTCGCCCGCAAGATCGTCGCGCACAGCAGCGCCGTGGTGAGCATGGGCAAGCGATTCTTCTACGACCAGGTGGAGAAAGGACTGGCGGACGCTTATTCACTTGCGTCCGAGGGCATGGCCTGCAACATGATGCTCGAAGATGCCGGCGAAGGGATCGACGCCTTCATCCAGAAACGCAAGCCCGACTGGCGCGGGCGCTAGACGACACGCGCCGGCTGACATGCCGACGGCGCAATCGCGGTCCCGTGGCGTCGCACTCGACGCAGCAGCGGCCGACAGCGGCGCCCTTCGCGCCGCGCTGGGCGAAACCGGGTCGTGGAGAGCGCAGGCCGAGGCGCTTGCGCGCACGCTGGTGGAAGGGACACTGGCTTCGGGCGCGCCGCTGTTCGAGGTGCAGCGCGCCTTCGCGATATTTCCGCCGGGATCTCCGGCGGGCGACTCGCTTTTCCGGCTCGCCGAAGCCTTGCCGCGAATCCCCGACCGGCCTTCCCGGGCCGCAATGCTTGCGGACCGTGTCCCCGCATTGCACGGCTGGAAGGCCGCGGCCGCCCTGCCGTTCGCGAGCGTCGCGATGAATGCGATCGGGCGGCAATTCGTCTACGCGGAGACCATCGCCGCGGCGCTGCGGCGCGCCGAGCGCGATGCGCGCGCCCGGCCGGCGGCGCGCTTCGCCTTCGATATGCTGGGGGAAGGCGCGCGCACCGCTGCGGACGCCGATCGCAATTTTCGGCGCACTATGGACGCAATCCGCGCCATTGAGCGGGCGGTCGGCGCGCGCGAAGCAGTTTGGCGCAAACGCCTCGAAGTTTCCGTGAAGCTGTCCTCCATTCACCCTCGTTACGATGCAGCGAGCTACGCGCAGGTTCGCGGCGAGCTGCTCGGCCGCCTGAGGCAAATCTCCGGCCGCTGCGCGGCGGCGGATATCGGGCTCACGATCGACGCCGAGGGCTCGGAAAGCTTGTCCCTTCAGCTCGATCTGTTCGAGGCCCTGGCGGCAGATCCGGCGCTCGACCGCTGGGGAGGGCTGGGCCTTGCGGTGCAGGCCTATCAGCTGCGCGCGCTGGGAACGGTGGACGCATTGCTGGAGATCGCTGGTCGCCGCCGCAAGCGCGGCGGCATGCCGATCGCCGTACGGCTGGTGAAGGGCGCCTATTGGGACGCCGAGGTCAAACGGGCGCAGGAGCTGGGGTTGGAGCGCTATCCGGTATTCACGGACAAGCGGCTCACCGACCTGTCCTATCTCGCCTGTGCCCGACGCCTCTCATCCGGACTGGACAGCGTCTATCCGCAGTTCGCCACGCATAACCCGGTCACGCTCGCGTGCGTGCTCGTGCTTGCCGACCAGCTCGGCGGCGCCTCCGCTGCGGCTGCGCGGTTCGAGTGCCAGCGCCTCCACGGAATGGGACGGGCACTGTACCGCACGCTCGCAGCTATGCATCCAGATCTGCCGGTGCGCACGTATGCCCCGGTCGGCGAGAAGCGCGAACTGCTTGCCTACCTCGTGCGCAGATTGCTCGAAAACTCGGCGAGCACTTCTTATGTGCGCCAGGCGGCGCGCGCGAAACGATCCGTCGATTTGCTGCGGACGGGTTTCGAATTTCTCGACGCGGGCCTGCGCCCGCGAGACCTTCCTTCACCAACGGAGCTGCACATGCCGCAACGACGCATTGCAAAGGGCTACGACCTCGGGGATTCCGCCACGCTCGCTGCGTGGGCGAAATCGGTGAACGAAGCGCGGCGCACATGGACGGCGGGACCTCTCGTGAGCGGCAGGCGCCGGCCAGGTCCCGTCCGGCTGGCGGTGTCGCCCGCCCGGCCTGACGTGACCATCGGCGAGGTGAGCGACGCCACGCCGGACATGGCGCGGTCCGCAATCGACGCCGCGCACGCGGCGCGGATCGCCTGGTCCGCAGTGAGCGTACCCGAACGCGCCGCGGCCCTGGAGCGGCTGGCCGATTTGCTGGAAGCCGACATG
>DATHHZ010000200.1:0-13117 GCA_035316965.1 Burkholderiales bacterium
CGCGCGCGCGCGCCGAGCGGTTTCAGCGCGTCGGCAAAGCGCGCGCTTTGCGCGGGGACCTCCGCGCCGGATCCGTCTTCGATGAGGGCAAGCTGCGTTTTGCGAACTTCGCCCTCACCCAAGAGGAGCGCGAAGAGCGCCGCTTCCGCGCCTTTTTCGCTCCCGACGGCGGTGCGGATCTCCGCGGGAATGGCGTCGAGGATCGCGCGCGCATGATCGAGGTGGGCCGAGGACGGATTGCCGATGCTTTCCACCATCGAGTCGGCGAGCCCCGCAGGGCGCGGCGCATAGAGCGGACTCACGAGCTCGCTCACGACCGGGCTTCCCTGCGCCGCCAGGGCCGCGGTCTCGGCGCGCGCCATGCGTTCGCCCAGCAGCCGCTTGGCGCCGGGACCAAGCAGTCGCTCGATGCGATCATCGAGCGGTGGATGGTCGTGAAACCGGGCAAATTCGAAATAGTCGTTGACGGGGGCGCCGATGCACATATGGGAAAGCTCCTCGGCGTGGCGCTGCGCGATGGTGCTGCCGCGCCGGCCGATCTTGAACAACGCTCCCCCAATGCCGTCCGGGTTGCGGGTGAACTGCACCGCGGATGCATCGGCGAGGAACTCGCGCTCGCGAGAGATCACCGCCTTGATCAGCCGGCCTGCCAGCACGCCTATCGAACCGATCAGCCATAGGAGGAGCCCGAGGAAGAACACGCGGATGTCCGTTCCCGCGCGACGCAGGTCGTCGCCGTCGCGGATCCCCGTCATCAGGAAGGCTCCGATCGACCCGATCATCACGATGCCGGCGATCACCCCGACGAGGTGGATATTGAGACGCATGTCGCCGTTCAGAATGTGGCTGAACTCGTGCGCCACGACGCCCTGGAGCTCGTCTCGGTTGAGCTGCTCCAACGCCCCCCGCGTCACGATGACCGTCGCCTCGTTGGGGGAGTAGCCGGCGGCGAAGGCGTTGATCGCATGCTGGTCATCCATCACGAACACGAGCGGCACGGTGATGCCCGACGCGAGCGCCATCTCCTCGACGACGTTGAGCAGGCGGCGCTCCGCCGGCTCGCCGGTGTCGCGCTTCACGTGGCGCGCGCCGATCAGGTCCGCGACCGCGACGCCGCCGCCGGAGAGCTGGTACAGCCGCAAGGCGGTTCCCCATCCGATGACGAGCAGCGTGAAGAGGGTGGACCACACGTAAACGGAGCGGGGAACCTGCTGCAATAAGCTGCTCGAATACAGGATTTGCACGTCGAACAACCAGATGTAGACGATGGCGCACACCAGGTCGAACGCGGCGACGATGGCGGCGACGGCAAGCACGAACAGCAGGAGCATCAGCCACGCGCGGCGCCGGGCCCGGTGCTGCTGCTCGAAGAAGTCCATTGAGGCCCCTCACCCTGACCCTCTCCCGCGGGCGGGAGAGGGAATGAGGAGCTAGCTGAAAGAAACTTTGACGGGCTTGCGCTCTTCGGGAGACTCGGTGGACTCGAGCAGGGTCGCCTCCTTGAAGCCGCCGAAGCCGGCGACGAAGTTGTCCGGGAAGCTCTCGATCCCGGTGTTGTAGCTCATGACCGCGTCGTTGTAGGCCTGGCGAGCGAACGAAATCTTGTTCTCGGTGCTGGTGAGCTCCTCGGAGAGCTGCATCATCGTCTGGTTGGCCTTGAGGTCGGGGTAGGCTTCGAAAAGCGCAAACAACCTGCCGAGCGCGCCGGAGAGTCCCGCTTCGGCCGCCGCCATGTCCTTCATCGCCTCGGCGTCGGCCGGATTGGCGGCAGCGCGCTGGTTGGCGCTCTGCGCGCCGTTCCTCGCCGCGATCACCGCTTCGAGCGTCCCGCGCTCGTGCTTGATGTAGCCCTTCGCCGTTTCCACGAGATTCGGGATCAGGTCGTAGCGGCGCTTCAGCTGGACGTCGATCTGCGCAAAGGCGTTCTTGAAGCGGTTGCGCTGCGCAACCAGCCCGTTGTAGATCGAGATCAGCCACACCACGGCCGCGACGACGATGCCGACGACAATCCAGAATCCCCAACTCATGTCTTCCCCTTTTCTTGCGTGCGTTCCGGTCGTGAGCGAACGCGGATTCAGTCGTCCTCGTCCTGGATCACCACGGTCCCGGCAAGTTTGTCGTGCCACCCCTGCTTGCGCTTGTCGAAGGCGATCCAGAGAAAACCCAGGAATATCGGGATGATCGAAACGAGGTAGGCGAAATAGCGACCAATCAGCTTTCCCGTGGACGGCGGCCCGTACGTGTTGGCGTCGACGATTCTCGCGGAGATGAGCATCTTTCCGGGCGTCGCGCCGCGGTAGCGCCAGAACAGGATCGCGGCGACGGCCGGTAGGACGACCTGGAACAGGATATCGGCCCAGAGGGTCTTGCCCTGCATCGACAGCTCGAGGTAGCTCCTTCCAAATATCGCGACAACAATGATCGCGAAGACCACCAGAACGATCAGCGAATCGATGAAGAAGGCGAGCAAGCGTTTCCAGAAGCCCACGTATCGCGGCTCGCGCGATGTCATCACGTTGTCGGCCATGGCCACCCCCTTCGAGCGCATGGTAGCCCGACATTTGTGACCGAAGCAACATCGCTTTATGATGGCCCTGGAATCCGGAAAGGGCGTGCATGAAAGCCGTGCTGTGCAAGACGTGGGGGCCGCCCGACGCGCTCGTGGTCGAGGACATCCCGTCGCCTGCGCCGCGCAAAGGACAGCTTTTGGTGTCGGTAAAGGCGAGCGGGGTGAATTTTCCAGACGTCCTTCTCATTCAGAACAAGTACCAGTTCAAACCCGACCTGCCCTTCTCGCCGGGGAGCGAGATTGCCGGCGTGGTCAGGCAGGTCGGCGAAGGCGTGCACGGTTTCATGCCCGGGGATCGGGTGATGGCGCACATCCGCTGGGGCGGCTATGCGGAGGAAGTCGTGGTCGACGAAGCGCTCGTCACGCCGGTTCCGGCCGGCCTCGATTTCACGGTCGCCGCCTCGTTCGGCCTGGTCTACGCGACGGCCTACCACGCGCTCAAGGACCGCGCGGGGATCAAGCCGGGCGAGACGCTGCTCGTGCTCGGCGCGGCGGGCGGCGTCGGTCTTGCCGCCGTGGAGCTCGGCAAGCTCTTCGGTGCGCGCGTGATCGCCTGCGCCTCCTCCGACGAGAAGCTCGAGACCTGCAGGCGCTTCGGCGCCGAAATCACGATCAACTACGAGCGCGAGGACCTGCGCGAAGCCCTCAAGAATCTGGGCGGTCAAGTCGACGTCGCCCTGGATCCGGTCGGCGGAAAGTATTCCGAGCCCGCCGTACGCGCGATGGCCTGGAAGGGACGCTACCTCGTGGTCGGCTTCGCCTCGGGCGAGATCCCGAAGATCCCGCTCAACCTGACGCTGCTCAAAGGCTGCGCTATCGTGGGCGTTTTCTGGGGCGAGTTCGCCAGGCGGGAGCGCGATCACAACGCGGCGAACCTGAAGGAGCTGACGGCGTGGCTGCGCGCCGGGAAGATCAGGCCGCTGGTGAGCGCAAGCTACCCGCTCGAGCGCGCCGCCGACGCGCTCAACGACATGATGAACCGCAAGGTTCAGGGAAAGGTCGTGCTGACTACGGGCTAGTCGCGGAGGGGCTTTTAGCGCGGGGGTTCGCTCGCGGTCGCGGAGACCGGCACCCACTGCGAAGGACAGCTGGAGACGTTGGGGTAGTAATCGTTGTAATCGGGGCAGTAGTAATACACGCCCGCGCCCTGCTCGATGTAGGCTGGCGGTTCCGAGTACGGGACCGGGTACACCGGAGGATAGTAGGGATAGTAGGGATAGAAGAACGGCGCGCCGACTATGACCGTGCCGCCGACGAATACGCGGTGGCGATGGAAGAAGGGAGGACGGCCGACGAACACCGGCCCTGGACGAACGCCCACGAAGGGCCGTCCGACGGGATGCCCGATATGAGCGCCGACGGTCGCTATTCCCCCGCGCCCGCCGTGAAAGCCCATCGATGTACCACCACCGTGGAACCCTCCGCCGCCGGCATGACCCCCGCCGCCCCTGCCGCCGCGCGCGAAGACGGCGTCCGCGCTTATCAGCAACGCGACTCCCAGCAGTATTGCGATCGGTCGTTTCATTGGAGCCTCCTATGCACGGAGAACCTGGCTCACAGGAAGTGTAACGCCGGCGATAAGCCGGCGTCGACCTTTTACACCTCTTACACCTGGTTACATCCGGCGTCGCTCAGCACTCCGGCTCGCCCGCGCGAGGCGCCGGTCGCGCCACAAATCCGAACCGGCGAGGAACGTCCGCGGAGCGAATGGAAGCGATCGGCACGTTCTTGCCCTGCAGCATCACTTGCACTTCCGCGCCCTGCGCGACCTCTTCCAGGAGCCGCTCGACCGTCCGGCCGCGGACGTCGGTAAAGCGCTCGAGAAAGGCCGAAAGATCTCGGTCGAGCAGCACTCCGATACCGATCTCCGTCTTGAGAAGGAGCGCGCCCGCGTCGTCGAGAAACACCGCTTCGAGCGCCCGCGGCACGGCCCCCGTATGCGCGAGAAGCCCCTGCCCCGCGTCGTCGAGTCTGTATACCCACGGCGTGTAATCGAGGGCGACGAACACCCGTTGCGGGCCGTTCTGGAAATACCAGCGGCCTTCGGAATCCGACGCGTAATTCCTGCCGATGAACTCCCTGACCGCGGCATGCGCGATGCGCTCGAAGCGTCCCGCGACGGTCTTGATCATCCAGCTTCCGCGCCGGTCGAGCGAGAGCCAGCCGTACACCGCCGGCACGTCCGGCCACTTCAGCATCGATCGCAGTACGATCTCGTCCATCGGGCCTCTGGTATGCTCGAAGTCTAATCCATCAGCGGATCGGCCCCGAATGAAGCGCGAGGATTTCACCTTCGTCCACAGCTTGCGGGTGCGCTGGGCGGAAGTCGACCGGCAGGACGTGGTTTTCAACGGGCATTACTTTCTGTACTTCGACGTTGCGGTCGCCGAATACTGGCGCGCGATCGGGTTTCGCTACCCGGACGATATCGTCGAGAAGTTCGGCACGGACATCTATGCCGTGAAGGCGAGTGCCGAATACCACGGATCGGCCACCTACGACGAGCTGATCGACATTGGCTGCCGCGTCGGCCGCATCGGCCGCTCCTCGATGCAGCTCGTGTTCGGCATCTGGCGCGGCGCCGAGCACATCACGAGCGGCGAGCTCATTTACGTCAACGCCGATCTGAAAACGAGGAAATCGGCCCCGTGGCCCGAGCCGATCAAGCAGGCAATCCTCGATTTCGAGCGCACCCGGCCCGCCGAGGCGAACGCGTGAGCGCGAAACAATTCAAATACTGCTTCGAGGACTTCTGCGTCGGCATGGTGATCGAGCAGCCCGGCCCTACTCTCACGCGCGACGACATCCTCGAGTTCGCCCGGCGCTACGATCCGCAGCCCATCCACCTCGACGAAGAAGCCGCGAAGCGCTCGATCTACGGCGGACTGATCGCGAGCGGCTGGCAGACGGCGAGCCTCACCACGCGCATGATGTGCGATTCGTATCTGCTCGATTCGAGCAGCCTGGGCTCGCCCGGAATGAAGGAAGTGAGCTGGCCGAGGCCGGTGCGCCCGGGCGATACGCTGCGGCTGCGCATGACGGTGCTGGAAACGAAGCCCTCGACGAGCAAGCCCGACCGCGGCTCGGTGCTGCACCGCTGGGAGGTCTTCAACCAGGCGGGCGAGCCGGTATTGCGCATGGAAGGCATCGGGATGTTCAAGCGGCGCAACCCCGCCTGAATCGGGCGCGGGCCACCCTACGGCAAGCGGTACAAGAGCAACCGGTAGGTCTTGTAGCGCTCGAACACTTCCTTGCTGCGATGGCCGGAGAAATACTTGTAATTCACCCGGTCCAGTTTCCTGCGCAGCAGCCTGAGCGCGAGCCGCGCGAGCAGCGGATAGCGGCCCTCGACGTAGCGCCCGATCGTGAGCGTGGCCGGCTTTATCCTGTTCATCAGCAGATCGTTCACCAGCTCCATGTTGGGACTGACGCGACGCGTGATGTCCTCGTCCTTGACGAGGACGAAGGGCGTCTGCTTCATCGTGGCGTAGAAATCCTTCAGCGGATGGCCGCCGCCGAAGCCGGGATCGAGGGACGCGCTCTCGGGCGCATCGCTCTTAAAGAAATCGGAGATGAGCAGCAGCGCTCCGGGCTTCAGGATCGCCTGAAGAATCGGCAAGGAAACCGACGGCGAAATGTACTGGAAGCTCTCGCTGAACAACGCGACATCGTAGCGGCGCCGGCACTGCTCGACCGGAAAATCCTCGAATCCGCACTCGAAAATCCGGGAACGATGGCCCGAGCGATCCGCCAGTTTCCGGCGCACTGCGTCACCAAGGTCCTTGGACGGGATGACGCCGTCCGCGCTATAGCCGCGGTCGAGCAGCTGGCGCAGCAACTGTCCCGTGCCGCAGCCGATGTCGAGGACGCGGACCTCGCGCTCGGGCCGCGGCAGCTGCGCGATCAGCATGTCGTTGTAGCGCTGCTGGGCGGTGGCGAGGTTGCCGAGCTTGAGCTCGAGGTCTGCGTCCCAGAGCCCGTAGTGCAGGTCTTCCACGTCGAGGAGCTGCCGCGCCAGAATCAGGCCCAGCTCCCGGCTGTGCATTTTTTTCACGTGAACGCGGAAACCTGCTTCTTCATCCGCGACCTGAACTCCCGCTCCCCGCCGTCGTCCGTATAGGGCGCCGAGGCGATGAATCGCCTGATCGATTCGATGATGTCGCCGCGCTTCGCGTTGTTCCCGGTGAGCGCGCCGGTCTGATCCAGATCGCGGGCGAGCCTCGCCTGCTGCTCGTAGAGGTGATTGAACTGCGCGTCGCACCGCGGAATCGGCGTGGGGTAGTTCCGGATCTCCGCGGCGAGCGCGCGCCTGCGGTCTTCGAGGTGGTGCCTGATTTCGTTCCACATCGACTCGAGCTTCGCCGAGTCCCGCGCAGTTGCCGTCTTGGAGATCACGGAGGACATCATTCCGCCTTGATGCCCGCGGCCTTCACCATCGGCCACCACTTCTCGATCTCGGCCTTGTGAAACGCGCCCAAAGCCTCCGGGGTCTGTTGCTCGCGCCGCGGGATCTCCTGGCCCAGGTCGGCGAGGCGCGCTCGCACTGTCGCATCGGCGAGCGCCGCGACAATGGCTCCGTTCAGCCTCGCCACGACCTCGCGGGGCGTGCCGCGCGGCGCCCAGATTCCGTACCACACCGAAACATGCAGCCCCGGCAGGCCCGCTTCGTCCACGGTGGGTATCTCAGGCGCCGCCGCGAGGCGTGTCTTCGCGGTGATCGCGTAGGCCCTGATCTTGCCGCCGCGCACCTGCGGAATGGAGTTCGAAGCCTGGTCGATCATCAATTCGATGCGACCGCCGACGAGATCCAGCATTGCCGGCCCCGAGCCTTTGTAGGGCACGAGCTCGAACCGTGTGCCGGTCGCGTTCTGGAAATAGATTCCGCCGATGTGCGTCGCCGATCCCGATCCCGCGGTTCCCGCCGAGGCCTTGCCCGGATTGGCCTTGAGCCACGCGATCAATTCCTTCAAGTCTCTTGCCGGCAAGGAAGAGCTCGCGACGATCATCAGCGGATTGCTCGCGATCATCGCCAGGGGTTCAAGGTCCTTGAGCAGGTCGTACTGCAGCGGATAGACCGCGCCGTTGATGACGTGGGTGCCCCAGTGGCCGATGCTGAGCGTGTAGCCGTCGGGGGCCGCGCGCGCGACCCGGCCGACACCGAGGGTGCCGGACGCGCCGACGACATTTTCCACCACGATGGTCTGGCCGAGCGCCTTCCCCATCGGGATGCCGACGATGCGGGCGATCGTGTCCACCGGCCCACCCGCGGCAAACGGCACCACCATCGTGACCGGCCGCGACGGGTAGCTCTGGGCCGCGGCGACCGAGATGCCCGCGAGTACCGCGGCGAGGGTGAAGGCCGTCGATCGAACTTTCATTTCCCTCCCCTGCAGGGAACGCCGAGCTCCGAGTTTACGTCTACTATGAATACGGACACAAACCAAACAGTTGAGGAGACCCCATGGCACGAATCGTAAAGCGCAACCGCGACCATCCGTATGAAGTCAAAGTCGGCGGCGAAGCCCAGTACATCTGCGCCTGCGGACTCTCAGGCAACCTGCCCTTCTGCGACAGCTCGCACAAGCTCACCAAGGGCGAGACGCCGGGGAAGCTCCACTGGTACGACGAGAGCGGGAAGCGTCACGAAGCGAAGGACGCCTATCCCGAGATCCGCAGCGACGAGTAGCGCTCGGGAGCGCAGAGTGCCGGAGAAGGCGTTTGCGCCTCCCTAGTACCGCTTTCCGGCGCTGAATTCCACTTTAAGGCGCGCCACCTGCTTTCGCACCGCCTCGAGCTCGGCCCGGGCCGCCTTGGCCTTCAGCACCTTCTCTTCGTGCGGCGCGGCATCGCCGTTCTCCGAAGACGGGGTCGACAAGGCTGCCTGAGCGTCGCGGAACCGGCTCGCCGCCGCGTTCCACCGCTCGACCAGCTGCTGTTCCTGTTCCCGCCATGCTTTTCGCTTGTCCATGGAGCCGCAGGATATAGAAGCGCCCCCGTTCTGTCGAGGAAGAGGCGTTCGCTGCGGGCAAACGCAACCTTCCCTCTTTCGGTCCTCCAATGAAAAAAGCCCGGGTGCCCGGGCTTTTTTCTCAGCCTGCGTCGCTTGTTACGCGATGGGCTTGATGTTGACGGCCTGATCGCCTTTCGGGCCGGCGGTCACATCGAACGACACCTTCTGGTTTTCCTTCAGGGACTTGAAGCCGCTGCCCTGGATCGCCGAGAAGTGCGCGAACAGATCCTTGCCGCCGCCGTCCGGGGTGATGAACCCGAAACCCTTGGAGTCGTTGAACCACTTGACCGTACCTGTAGTCATTTGCACATTTCCTAAAAAATTAAAAGAAGGCTTTCGCCCGGAACGCGGGAACTTCAAGGGGAGAGAAAGAAACGACGACCTGATGAGATGAGCGTGCCTAAGCGGCTGCAGCTGGACCAGACGATCTCGACTTGGAGAATCCTGCGCGCTCCTTATACACGCGCGCTCCGGCGGCGTCAAGCGCGATCAGACTGGGTCCCGGACAGGCCTGCGCAAACCACTCGATTGCGACCCGCCTTTTTGGCCGCATACAGGGCGTCATCGGCGTGCTTCATCCAGGAGTCCGGTGATTCGCCGGGTTGGAGTTCGCTGACCCCTATGCTCACCGTCAGCTGCCGGTCATCGAGCAGACGCGACTCCGCGATCGAAGCGCGAAGCTGCTCCGCGACGACGGCGGCCGCAGCCTCCTTCGTGTCGGGCAGCAACAACATGAATTCCTCGCCGCCGATGCGAAAGAGCAGATCGAGCTTGCGCGAGCGCTTCGCGATCAGCGAAACGATTTCCTTCAGCACGCTGTCGCCCTTCGCATGGCCGAATTGATCGTTGATGCTCTTGAAGCCATCGACATCCATCAGCAGAAGGGAGGTCGGGGTGGAGTTGCGCCGCAGCCGTTCGATGGCGTCGCTCAAGCTGCGCTCCATATAGCGACGATTGAAGACGCCGGTCAGCGGGTCCACGATCGCCTGGTCGAGGAGCCTGCGGTGCAGGTCGACGATGATGCTGAGGACGATGTTGGCGAAGATAATGGTGAGCGTCAGCGTGGCGAAAAATCGAATGGTGAACGCGAGGTCGATATAGTGATAGACCAGCGCGCTGACGATCAGAAGCAGCAAAGTGCTGCCTGCATTGGCCATGCGCCGCGACAGGGAGAAAGTGAAGAGCACCACCGTGGGATAGGCCCACAGCGCGCCGAAAAAACCCTGGGTCTTGAGGGAAATCGCCGTGCCGGCAACGATGGGGACGAGCAGCAGTATCAGGGGAATGGGTGGAGATTTCTTCAGGTAAATGGCGAAAGCGTCGATGCCGAGAACCAGCACCGCGCACAAAATACCCACTCCCAACCCGTAATTCTCCTGCACGAAAGCGTTGATGGAGAACGGAAGGAGGCAGACCGCCGCGGCGCTCGCGAGCCCGTACAGGATCCTCCCGCGATAGGGGGCGAGGGGATCCTCTCCGGTTTCGACTGGCCTTGGGCTTTCCATCGCGCCCCTCCCCGGGTCGCAGTCGGTTACGAGTTGCTCATCCTATTACAAAGAAAATCGACTCTGAACCTATTTTTCCAGGGCAGCTTCGATACCGGCCATCAACTGGCGACGGCTGTAGTCGTAGGTGTCCAGGTTCGATTGGTTTCGATAGTAGCTGTAGTCGATGAACGCACGCCACAGAGGGGTCAGGCCACGATCCGCGCGCAAGCCGAACCCGTACCGCCGGTCCCTGCGCGTGACCTCGAGGATGCCCAGAGGGGGGCCCGCGTCGATGAGATCGGGGTCGCGGTAGCGGCTGACGCGATATTCGCAGCGCGCGTCGGCCTGCCAGCCGGCGAGGTTGCGCAGGGCGACGCTCGCGAAGAGCGCGTGCCGCGTCGGCGAGGCGCTGAGGAATTCGCTTCCCTGCTGGAGATCCCTGCGATGGTTGAGCTCGAGTTGATAGCCGGCGCGCAGGAGGGCGCCCGCCAGCGTGAATCCCGCTTCCGCCGACAAGCGCTGCTGCCGGCCGTCGAGATACTCGAAGCCGCCGCCGCCGGCGACATGCCTGAACTGATAGCGCCCGCGCAGCTCGCCGCCGGCATCCAGGCGCCAGCTCGCCTGCGCATCGAGCGACGTGCCTTGCTCGAGGCGGTCGCCGCCGATGTACGCCGTGTCGAAATAAGCTCCGGCGCTGGTCTGCACGCGGCCCCAATAGCGCTCGTGGCTCAAGCCGGCGCGCGATCCGGCCACGTCGAATTGATGCAGATCTGCGTATTTCCGCAGCACCATGCTGCCGTGAGCAACCCAGCCGCGCTCGGTGCTTCCGGCCAGAAGGTGGGTCGCCGCGGCCAGCGCTTCGACGAATCGGTCGCCCTGATGGCTGACCCCGACCGTCGCCGCGTCCGGCGACAGCGTCGCGTTGCTGTCGTAGCCACCGCCCAGGGAGATCACGGCGCTCGTCTCCGGTGACGGCGGCGCGCCACGCAGCCTCTCGAAGGCTGTCGCCGCGAGAGCACGCAAGTTCGGGTCCGCGGTCGTGCGCTGCGCCTGTTCGAAGTACTCCATCGCCTGCTGCGGGCGTCCCGCGCGCTGCGCGGTCAGGCCGAGGTTGTAGCGGGCGAGAGCGGCCCACTTGGGATCGGGCGTGAGCGCCTGGAATTCGCGCTCGGCCTCGGCGTAGCGGCCCAGCCGATAATACGTCGCCCCGAGGTTGTAGCGCAGGCCCGGGGTGTCCAGGCCCTCCGCGAGCGCATCGAGGAACGATTGGAGCGCCGCCGGGTAATCGCCCGCGCGAAACGCGGCGACCCCGCGCTCGGCGGCCAGCGAGCCGTCCGCGCCTGCGCGGACCGGCTGCCACGGAACGATACTCAGGAGTAAAACGACGGCGAAGCGGGAAAGCCGAAAGCCGCTTGTTTTTTCCTTTTGCGTCCTTCGACCACGAGTAAACGCGCGCACCCGCCGGAGTGTACTCCGGCAGGGCGCTCATTCACCGGAACGAGTGCGTTACGGACCCTTACCCTTGCCCGGGGGCGTCGGCTTAACCCGCGTTCGCGCCGCCTCGGATATGGTTTGTCCGAACTCGCGGCCGCTGAGTTCCCCCTTGTCGCGAGCCAGGCTCGAGGTCGCCTGGCCAAAGGCCGAGGCGTCCCGCGCCCGGGACGAGGCCGTGTCGGGCAGCGCGAAGGGGAGCTTGATCTCGCCGGCTGCACCGGCGGACGCATTGGCAGGCACGACGTCCATCGTCACTTCGAGGTCGCGCTGCTGCGCCCACGCGCTCGACGTCCCGAGGACAAGAATCGCACCGATCGCATACCGTGTGAATCGCTTCATGATGCACCTCCTGCTTTGCAAATGACTTCCCTTCCGCCGGCCCAGCATCTTACATTCCCGACCCGCCCGCGACTTCGATCTTCAGCCGGAACATCTTGCTGCTCCCGCCGTGCGACAGGCTCGCCACGAGATCGTCCTTGGTCACTCCGCGCGCGATCAAGGGAAGCTGCATCAGGTTCCCGCCTTCGCGCAAATCCGTCTGCCAGGAGAGTTCGCGCCGGTTGCCGTAGCCGACGAGCTCGACGTTCTCGGGTATCGCGAGGCTCAAGGTGGCGGCTTTCAGCGGCTTCGCGCTGTTGAACATGAGGCGCACGGTCTCGGGCCGATCGATCGTCAGCGCCACCGCCTGCACCGGTTCCGGCCGCGTGGCGAGGAACACTCCGAGGGCCACGCCCAGCACCAGCGATGCCGCGAGCGCCATGCCAAGCACGGGGCGCCACTTGGAGCGCGCCGCTGGACGGGTCGCGCGCGACAGGGCCTGGTCCACGAAGCCCGGGTGCAGTGCGGGCGGGGTGAGTTTGCGCACGGATTCGAGCACCGCCACCGCGTGCTCATGCCGCTGGCGGCAGTCCGCGCAACGCTCCATGTGCTCCTGAATCGACTTCCGCCCGAGGGCGTGGAGCCGCCCGTCGAGCATGTCGTCCAATCGCAGTGTGAATTCTCCGCAGTCCATTTGATGGGTTCTCCTATCCCTTAACACGCTCGCCGGCGGAAAAAGGTTCCATCGGCAGCAGCGCCCGCAAGCGCTGGCGCGCCCGGTGCAGGCGCGACTTGAGGGTCCCGAGCGGCGTCTCCAGCATCGTCTCGAGCTCTTCGAGGCTGTACCCCTCGACGTCGTGCATCGCGACCACCGCGCGCTGCTCGGGATTGAGCCGGTCGAGGGCGCGCAGGATGCGCTCGCGCTGCCCCGTGCGTTCGGCGTTCTCTTCAGGGCCGTTCTGCGTCGCGGGCAGGGCATCGAGGGGGTTGTCCTCGCCTTCGGCCCCGCTCACGAGCTCCACGATAGGCGAGCGGCTGCGTTGGCGCACCGAGTCGACGTACTGGTTGTAGAGCACGCGGGCAAGCCAGGGCCGGAGCCGCTCGATCTCGAGCAGCTCCTGGGTGCGGGGAAAGAGCTTGATCAATACGTCCTGGACGAGATCCTCGGCGTCGGCCACGCTGCCGGTGAAGCGCCAGGCGAGCCGATAGAGGTACTCGACCTGCGGGCGCAACAAATCC
>DATHHZ010000201.1:0-2742 GCA_035316965.1 Burkholderiales bacterium
GGGAGGCTCTTCAGGTTGGGCTTTCTACAGCCTTTTTGCCGGCATCAGGCCGGCATGGCTTACGTCCTGATCGAGGGTACCTGTCGGCTGGCTCTGCAGGCGACCGATCTCGCCGATGCCACCTGCGGCACCATCCGTCGCAAGCTCTTCAAGATCGGCGCCCTCGTCACCATCAGCGTTCGTCGGATCAAGTTCGCCATGGCCTCAGGCTGTCCATACAAGGCAGTCTTCGCCACGGCGCATCGTGCCCTCGATACCAGTTGAGCCGAGACCGCCTCGCCAACAGCACCAATGGGGCCGCAAACCGATCCCGCGCGCCCGTCTCCACCCGCAAGCCGTGCAACCTTTGACGCCGAGACTCGCCCCGCGCGAGTACCGCGATCGGAGCGGACCGGAAACACAAAAGAGCCGTGACGACGGACCATTTTTCTTCTTGTGCCCCGGACCCAAGCCGCACGAGCGCTGCGAGCGGGGCCCATTCTACTTTGCATGGGGTTGTTTTCGCGATTTTGTGTCTGGGCTCCGCGGTGTTCCGCCGAAGAGGCGCTGCGCTGCGTCCGGGACGCGCGATCGTTAGTGCTTCGCGCTCACGGCGAATCGATCCAACTCCAATGCATCATGCGCTAGTGCACGCTCATGTCGGCCTGCTTCAGCCGATCTACAAGCGCTTCCTTCTCGGCAGTGATCTTTGCGGCAAGCGTTGCAGCGAGCCGTTCGTGGAGCATCAACAGCTCGTCGATAGACATTGCATCAAGGTCGCTTTGCTTCATGACGGTTTCCAACCATGCACTCCGCTATCGTGAGTAGAACACGCCGATGATCAAAAATAGGAACGCTTCCGGATCACGGTGTTCCGCTGATGGAACACACCAGTATTTTTACCGTGTTTCAAAGGCAACATGTGCACGTTAGGATGCTCACGGTGAGTCACGCCTAGGACGACGTGGGCCCTACCAAGGGAGAGTCAACGTCAGTCAGCGAGTGTATAAAATGCGTTCTTTTCACGAGAATCTTTCAATTTTCACCAATAATTCGACCAATCTCCTTATTCAAATCTCCGAATTAAACGAACTCCGTGAGCGGCTCAGGGAAGCACAACAATCTGCTCGGAGAGTGCGGCAATCGAATCGGCGGAAAAGAACGCCAATTGAGCACGCAGCACATCCCTGAAGGCAGATAGCTGATCGCACGATCTAAGCCCGCTGCCACCTGGGACCGCCCCTTGACGATCTTATCCTGCCGCCGGGTGGGCGCGAGCAGGTGACTCTGCGCGATGCCGGCGACCGCATCACAAGCCTGCCGATGGCTGAGCGGGATATCGAGGAATGGCAGATGGCGATCGGTTGCCTGATCGGCGCCGCCGAAGGCCCGCGACTGCCAATGCGCGCGCGTCGGCGTGGTGAGGGCTATCAATCGGCACCCTGGACGGGTGTTCGCTGCACCATGAAAGCACACGCATTGGGGGCGCCGGAGTGCCAGCATTAACCGGCGGCGCGGACATCAAGCTTAACACTCGACTCTCGTTGCGAGCACCGACGGAAAAGATAGCATCTCGCACCGGATATTCCCTGACCCACGGTCGCAAAGCCGTCGGTCAAAACATTTTCCGGCCGACGGTCTTGCTTGAAACAGGGTATCGGTCTCATGATTAGATATTCATCTTACGCTGGCACTAATTATCGCACGAACCAAAGTGCGCCGACCAAGTTGCTTTGCTCGCTTGCGATCGAATATCGCGAGCTACAGGACCTGCGAGAGCGGGTTAGAATAGCTGAGGCCGCCGCCCGCAACGCACCGCGCGATCAAAAAAATCGGCCTTATCGCTCATTGTGACGTGAAAAGCCCGCCGGTCGTGAACCGGCGCGCTGGAAACCCTCCTTCGCGTCCGGTCGCCAGCCGTCCTGCAAAGGCAGTTTCCGCTTTGGGAAGATTGTCGGCGAAGCCGCTTTATCGCCCCGCAAAGTGCTATATCTACCATCAGGCCGTGGAAAAATTCCGCGTCCAGAATGCACGCTCAAAACAGGGAGGAGAAGTATGCCCTTGTTCATCACGTATGCATCGTATTCCCATTCCGGCGTGAAGGGACTTGTCAATAAACCGTCGGATCGATCTGCAGCGGTTAAGGCATTGATCGAAAAAGCCGGCGGTAAACTCGTCGCGCTGTACAATACAACGGGCTCAAACGACGTTGTGCTCGTTTCCGAGCTCGCCGATGGATCGGATGCAGTCGCCATAGGCATGGCTGTTTCAGCAACTGGCGCGCTGTCCAAAATCGAAACCGTTCGCGCTTGGACGCCGAGCGAATTCAAAGGTATCGCGGAAAAGGCCGCCCAGGTTGCTGGCGCCTACACTCCGCCCGGCTAATAGCGCCATCAACGGCGCTACGTAGCGCCGGTACAGCAGACCTTACTTAGCTCGGCCCACGCGCGCGTGGGCCGTTTCTTGGGTGCCTCGCCTCTCATGCCGATGGCCCGCGCGCAGGGTGAAAAAAGGCAACTAATCAGAAGGTTGCTCCGGCTTCCGCGATGGGGCGGAGATCAGCCGGTACCGTGGAGCCTCGACGCCGCTGAATGTCTCCAGGGTGTGCCCGCAGGACGGGCAGACAAAACTGTCGGCCTCGCGCGGGGCGGAATGGAACTCGGTCCGCTCGTAAAGCGCGCCGCACGCGCAGGTGACTTGCGAGGTTGTCATTCGGGATTAGGCCGCCCGCCGAACAAAGGTTCCGGGAACGATTCTCGGCCG
>DATHHZ010000202.1:0-2157 GCA_035316965.1 Burkholderiales bacterium
CGCCCGAGGACTTCCGGCGCCTCCGGGTCTGGCTGCGTTGGCGCGGTGATGTCGGATCCGGAAAGAGCCCGACTGGCGCCAGCACGGAATAAGCTTGCAATTGGCTGAACTATTCTTCAAGGGACCGGTCTGTCTAGCTGCAGGGTCCCTGGGTCTGCGTACGCACTGCGGTATACTGGCCGCCGCCTGTGGACAACTTAGAACAGAAGCGCAGCACCGCTTCGCCAGGGACGGCGGCGGATGGATGAGCGGGATCTCGACCAGCAGCTGGTCGAGCAGGCCCAGCGAGGCGACAAGCATGCCTTTGAGCTGCTGGTGTCGAAATACCAGCGAAAGCTGGTGCGGTTGCTGTCCCGGTTCATCAGGGACTCGACAGAGGTCGAAGATGTCGCGCAGGAGACGTTCATCAAGGCCTACCGCGCGCTGCCCTCGTTCCGAGGCGACAGCGCGTTTTATACGTGGCTATACCGGATCGGCATCAACACGGCGAAGAACTACCTGGTCGCGCTGAGGCGGCGCGTCCCGACCACGACCGAGTTCGATTCGGAGGACGCAGAGGGATTCGAGGGCGGCGAGCAATTGCGCGACATCAACACGCCCGAGAGCATGCTGATGTCCAAGGAGATCGCGAACAACGTCAACGACACCTTGATGCAACTGCCGGAAGAGCTGCGCAACGCCATCACGCTGCGCGAGATCGAAGGCTTGAGTTACGAGGATATTGCAACCATCATGAATTGCCCGATCGGCACCGTTCGTTCGAGAATATTCCGTGCGCGCGAGGCAATCGCCGAAAAGCTGCGACCCCTGCTCGACACGCGCAAGAACCAAAGGTGGTGACCATGAAGGAAAAACTATCGGCGCTGATTGACGGCGAGCTTCAAGGCGACAGTCTTCACGCGCACCTCGGGTGGCTCCGAGCGGATCCGGAATTGCGCAGCGCATGGGATACCTACCACCTGATTGGCGATACGCTCAGGGGCCAGACCAGCCCGGGGATCGCCGATCGCGTAGTCGCTCGCCTTCGCGAGGAGCCCACAGTGCTCGCCCCGCGGCCGGAAAGAAACCCCACCAGGCGCCTTGGCTGGTACGCCATGAGCGCCGCTGCCAGCGTCGCCGCTGTGGCCTTCGTCGCGTGGACGGCCTCCCCCGGCTGGCGCGCCGAGTCGCAGCTCGCCGGCGGTCCGGAGGCAGCCACGGTCGCGACCCCGGCCCCGGTCGCTCTGGTCTCCAGCGTCGCGCCCGTCGGAATCGAGAACTACCTGCTCGCCCATCAGCCTTATTCCCACACGAGCGCCATGCAAGGAATCGCACCCTACGGGCGCAGCGCGGCTGACGAGCGGGCGGCAAGGAAATGACGCCGCCCTTAGCGTCATGCGTGTGGCGGGGGATAAGGATCCCGCTGTTCCTGCTTCCGGTATCGGCGGCGATAGCCCAGAGCGAACCCTCCGCGCTGCAATGGCTTCAACGCATCTACGCCGCCACGGAAAAGCTCAGCTACTCCGGCACGTTCGTATACCAGCAGGGCCAGCAGGTCGAAACCTCCCGCATTACCCACGTCGTCGAGGCTTCGGGACCGCGCGAGCGGCTGGAAACCCTGGACGGGGTGCCGCGCGAGATCATCCGGACCGGCGACGAGGTCGTGTGCTACCTGCCCGCGAGCTCGACGGTAAAGATCGACAAGCAGCCCGGTCGCCGGCCGTTTCCCGCGATCCTTTCGGAGCAACTCAAGGACGTGTCGGAGAACTACACCATCAGGAAAGTCGAGATCGAGCGCGTCGGAGGCTACAGCTGCCAGGTCCTCGCGCTGGAGCCTCGGGATCGGATGCGATACGGTCACCGGCTTTGGGCGGATCTCAATACCGGCATGCTGCTCAAGGCGAAGACTTTCGATGAGAAGAACGAGCTGCTGGAGCAGTTCACATTCACGCAGATCAAGATCGGCGGCCACATCGGCCGCGATCAGCTGAAGGCGCGCTATTTCCGCGAAAGTCGGGACTGGCGAGTCGAGGATTCCGGTGCCACGCGCGCCAATCTCGCCGAAGCCGGATGGACGATCCGCTCCAGGCCCGCGGGTTTTCGCACGGTGACCGAGCTGATGCGGACCATGGGAGGCACCGGAGGGGTCGGCCATATCGTGCTGTCCGACGGCCTTGC
>DATHHZ010000203.1:0-11367 GCA_035316965.1 Burkholderiales bacterium
TTTCCGCTCTTGAGCGTCTCGGCCTGGCGCCGTGCCTGGGCGATGAGCGCGGCTTCCCGGGCCGTCAGTTTTTCCTTTTCCATGGGCTACATGAGAATGATATCGAACTGCTCCTGGCCGTAGCTCGTCTCGACCTGCATCGACACGGGCTTGGCTATGAAGTCGCCGAGCATCGCCAGGGATTGCGATTCCTCCTCCAGGAACAGGTCGATAACCGATTGCGAGGCGAGGATGCGGAACTCGCGCGCGTTGAACTGGCGCGCCTCGCGCAGGATTTCGCGCAGGACTTCGTAGCACACGGTCTGCGCGGTCTTGACCACGCCGCGTCCGCCGCAGGTCGTGCAGGGCTCGCACAGCACGTGCTCGAGCGATTCCCGGGTGCGCTTGCGGGTCATCTCGACCAGCCCCAGTCCGGTGAAGCCGTTGACGCTGATCCGGGTCCGGTCGCGCGCGAGCGCCTTGTTCAGCTCGGCGAGCACCGCGACGCGGCGTTCCGCGCTTTCCATGTCGATGAAGTCGATGATGATGATGCCGCCGAGGTTTCTCAGGCGCAGCTGGCGCGCGATCACCTGCGCGGCCTCGAGATTGGTCTTGAAGATCGTATCGTCGAAACTACGGGTGCCCACGTAGCCGCCGGTGTTGACGTCGATCGTGGTCATCGCCTCGGTCTGCTCGAGGATGAGGTAGCCCCCGCTTTTCAACTCGACCCTGCGCGCGAGCGCCCGCTCGATCTCGTCCTCGACGTTGTAGAGATCGAAAAGCGGCCGCTCGCCGGTGTAGTGCTCGAGCTTCTCGAGCACCTTGGGCATGTACTCGGCGGCGAACTCCTGGAGCTTCTGGAAGTTTTCGCGCGAGTCGATGATGATTCGGCCCGTGCTTTCGCCCGCGATGTCGCGCAGCACCCTCTGCGCGAGCGACAGGTCCTGGTAGAGCAGCGTCGGCGCGGGCGCCGTGAGCGCGCGGCCGCGGATGCCGTGCCAGAGTTTTTTCAGGTACTCGATGTCCCCGCGCAGCTCCGCGTCGGTGGCGGTCTCCGCCACGGTGCGGATGATGAATCCCCCGGTCTCGTCGGCGGACAACAGCTGCGCGAGCTTCTCGCGCAGCAGCTGCCGCTCGGTCTCGTCCTCGATCCGCTGCGAAATGCCGATGTGGGGGTCCTGGGGGAGATAGACCACCAGCCGCCCGGCGATCGAAATCTGGGTCGAAAGACGCGCGCCCTTGGTCCCGATGGGGTCCTTGATCACCTGCACGAGCCGCGACTGGCCTTCAGAGAGGATGCGCTCGATGGGCTTTGCCGGCGCGTCGTTCAGTTGCGTATTCTGACGCTCCTCCCAGATGTCCGCCACGTGCAGGAATCCGGCGCGCTCAAGGCCGATCTCGATGAACGCCGATTGCATGCCCGGAAGCACCCGCGCGACTTTCCCGACATAGATGTTGCCCACGAGGCCCCGGTTCGCCGCGCGCTCGATGTGCAGCTCCTGCGGCACGCCCGCCTGCATCACGCCGACGCGGGTTTCCTGCGGGGTGCAGTTGATCAGGATGTCCTCGGTCACGCGCCGAATGTCCTGATCAATTGCGCGGTCTCGTACAGCGGCAGCCCCATGATGCCGGAATAGCTGCCGTGCAGCTCGGTGACGAAGGCCGCGGCGCGGCCTTGGATCGCATACGCGCCCGCCTTGTCGGTCGGCTCGCCGCTCTCGACGTAGGCTTCGAGCTCGGGCTCCGCGAGGTCGCAGAAGCGAACCCGGCTCTCGCTCACGGCGATCTCAATGTGCGCCTCGAACTTGAGCGCGACCGCGGTGACCACGCGGTGCTCGCGTCCGGAGAGGAGCCGCAGCATGCGCGCCGCGTCGGCAGAATCGGCGGGCTTGCCGAGAATTTTCTCGCCGATGCAGACGACGGTGTCCGCGGCGAGCACCGGGAACCTGCGCAGCCGGCGCTGCACGACCCGGTCCCAGCCCACGTCCGCTTTGGCGCGGCAGACTCGGCGGACGTAATCGTCGGGCAGCTCGTCCGCCAGCTGCGACTCATCCACATCGGGGCCGCCGCGCGCCGGGTGCTCGCGCAGCACCAGCACTTCGAACGAAACGCCGATCTGCTTCAGCAGCTCGCGCCGGCGCGGGCTGCGCGAAGCCAGATAGATCAAGGTTCTCGCCGGATTTTTGATCATTCGCGGTGGTAGGGATGGTTGTGAAGAATGGAACTCGCGCGATAGAGCTGCTCAGCGAGCAGCACCCGCGCCAGACCGTGCGGCAGCGTCATCGCCGACAAACGCAGAACGAGTTCCGCGCCGCTCTTCGTCGCGGGCGCGAGACCGTCTGCGCCGCCGATGAGAAAGGCGGTATCGCGTCCGTCCCGGCGCAGCGCGGTCAGCCAGCGCGCAAACCCGGCGGTGCCGAGCTCGCGCCCACGCTCATCCAGCGCCACGCGCGAGGCTCCGCGCGGCACGGCTCGTGAGAGGCGCCCACCTTCCGCCTCGAGCAGTTGCGCAGTCGATTTGCCGCCCGAGCGGGGCTCGGGGCGGACTTCGATCAGCTCGATCCTCAAGTCGCGTGGCATGCGCCTTGCGTAGTCATTAAACGCTTCGTCGACCCAGCCGGGCATGCGCGACCCCACGGCGACGACCCAGAGTTTCATCTGCCGCGCGCCGACGCCGTCTTCCGCCGGGCGCGCGCCTTGCGCGGCTTCGGCTGGTCCCACAGCTCCTCGAGATTGTAGTGCGAGCGCACCGCAGGCTGCATGATGTGCACGACGATATCGCCCAGATCGAGGAGCACCCAGTCGCCTCCGTCCTCCCCTTCCACGCCGTAGACGCGGCCGCCCGCCGCCTTCGCCCTTTCCTGGACGCGGTTCGCCAGAGCCTTCAGCTGGCGGGCCGAGTCCGCGCTCGCGATGATCACGCGGTCGAACATCGAGGTGAGATGGGTCACGTCGAAGACCTCGACCTCGCGCGCCTTGATGTCCTCGAGCGCCGCGAGCGCGGCCTTCTGGAGCTTGCGAAGATCCATCATCAGGGAGCGCCGCTCTCCTTCGCGTACAGTCCGTGCGCCTCGATGTAATCGAGGACCGCCGAGGGCAGCAGGTAGCGCGGGCTGCGCGCCTGGGCGAAGTGGGCGCGGATGGCGCTCGCGGAGATGTCGAGCGCCGTGGTGCCGTAAGTGACGACGTTTCCCCCCGGCCGCTCGCGCAGGACATCGGGGGTGCCGGCGCGCTTGCGCCACTCGGCGGCGAGCGCGGCCGGCATTCCACCGGGGGTGAGCGAATGTCCGGGACGCTGCGCGACAAACACGTGCGCGAGGGGAAACAGGTCGCGCCAACGCTCCCAGGAAGTGAGGTTGCGGAAGGCATCCGTCCCCAAGAGCAGCACCAGAGAACGCTGCGGGCCGAATTCGTTTCGTAGCCGCTCCAGTGTCTCGACGGTGTAGCCGGGCGCGGTCTGGCGAATCTCCGCGTCGTCCAGCTCGAAGAGGGCGTTCTTGGCTATCGCGAGGCGCACCATCTCCAGGCGATGCACCGCCGGCGCACGCGGCGCGCCGCGGTGCCAGGGCTGGCCGGCAGGCACCCAGCGCACTCGCTCCAGACCGAGAATTTCGACCGCCTCCTGAGCAAGGCGCAGGTGTCCGAAGTGTACCGGGTCGAAGGTGCCGCCCATGATGCCGATGGGCGCGCTTTTTCGCGGCGCAGCGGCCCGGCGGCGGTCAGAGGGTTTTTTCAGAAGGCTCTCAGACGCGAATCTGGCCGCTGCCGAACACCACGTACTTTTGCGAGGTGAGGCCCTCGAGGCCCACCGGGCCGCGCGCATGCAGCTTGTCGGTCGAAATGCCGATCTCCGCGCCCAGGCCGTATTCGAAACCGTCGGCAAAGCGCGTCGAGGCGTTCACCAGCACGGAGCTCGAATCGACCTCGCGCAGGAAGCGCTTCGCGTGGGCTTCGTCCTCGGTCACGATCGCGTCGGTGTGCTGCGAGCCGTACTTGCCGATGTGGGCGATCGCTGCGTCGAGATCCTTGACCACGCGCACCGCGAGGATGGGCGCGAGGTACTCGGCGTACCAGTCCTCCTCGGTGGCGGGCTTCATCCCGGAAACGAGCGCGCGGGATTTCTCGTCACCGCGCAGCTCCACGCCCTTGTCCGCGTAGATCTTCGCCAGTTTCGGCAGCACCTTCGGTGCGATCGACTCGTTCACGAGCAGCGTCTCCATGGCGTTGCACACGCCGTAGCGCTGGGTCTTGGCGTTGTCGGCGATGCGGATCGCCTTGTCAACGTCGGCGCGCTCGTCGATGTAGACGTGGCACACGCCGTCCAGGTGCTTGATCATCGGGATGCGCGATTCGCGCATCACCCGCTCGATCAGGTCCTTGCCGCCGCGCGGCACGATGATATCGACGTATTCGTTCATCGAGAGGAGCATCCCGACCGCCGTGCGGTCGGCGGTTTCGATCACCTGAACCGCATCCTCGGGCAGGCCGGCGGCGCTCAAGCCTTCGTGCACGCACGCGGCGATCGCCATGTTGGAGCGGACCGATTCCGAGCCGCCGCGCAGGATGCAGGCGTTGCCCGCTTTCAGGCACAGCGCCGCGGCGTCGGCGGTCACGTTCGGGCGCGATTCGTAGACGATGCCGATCACGCCCAGCGGCACGCGCATCCGGCCGACCTTGATTCCGGAAGGCTGCTCCTTCAGTTCGCTGATACTGCCGACCGGATCGGGGAGCTTCGCGACCTGCTCCAGGCCCTCGGCCATGCCCTCGATCGTCTTTTCGGTCAGCGTGAGGCGGTCGATGAAAGCCGCGTCCTTCCCGGCAGCGCGCGCCGACTTCACGTCCTCGGCGTTCGCGGCGAGAAGCTTCTTCGCATCGCGCCTCATCGTCTTGGCGGCGGCGATAAGCGCGCGGTTCTTGGTTGCCGTGTCCGCGCGCGCCACCTCGCGCGACGCGGCGCGAGCGCGCCGGCCGACTTCGAGCATGTAGGACTTGATGTCCAAGGGAGCGTTCATGGGGGAATTTTACGCCGTGCGAGCGGAAGGCGTCATTTCCCCTCCTGTATTTAAGGAGGGGTGGCGCGAAGCGCCGGGGTGGTCAGGTTTTGCTTGTCGGCGATGCGAACATCGGCGATCCAGTTGCGCTTTCTGCGCGCGAGACGAGATTCAACATCTTCGCCTTCGAAGTCAGCGGTGGCCCGGCGAAGCCGTGATGGGTCGACATTCTCGAACACGTTGACGTTGACGACTGCATAGAGACGGTTTGCGATCTCGCTGGTGACCAGCGGCACGGCGCCGCACCGCGAGCAGACGTGAAACGTGGCGGTCCGGGTTCCGAAAGCGTAGTTCGACACGAGCGCGGCATCACGAATGGCGACCGTCAGCCTGGCATTGGGGTTCGAAGTCCAGACACCGCCGTGCTTGACGCAGAAGGAACAACCGCACGCGCGCGCCGGAATCTCCTGCGGGTCTCCTTCCCATTCGAGCTCGAAAGCGATATTGCCGCAGTGGCATTTACCATTGATGAGCATGGCGTGCGCTTCGGCGCTATGCCAGTGCAAGGACAAGGGCGACCTCACCATTTGGTTTGATCTCGCCGGTGTGGCGAAAACCGAATGATAGGTAGAACTCCATTGGTCCGTGGGGGCCGACGACATATGAGGTGTGGATGGCGTCGATTCCCGGCCTAGTACGCGCGTGAGCAACGACAAGCTCAAGTGCTTTGCGACCGAAGCCAGCCTTCTGATAGCGGCGGTCGATCATGAAGCGCCAGAGCGAGAGCTGGGCGGGCGCTGGCGCAGGTGTGAGTAGGGTTGAGTCATTTAGCATGACAAAGCCTATGAGATCGCTTTCCGTGTGGATGGACCGGAACCAGGCTTCACGGTGAAAGTGCGCTTGAGCTATGGAGACTGCATTGCTGGCTACGTAGCCCTCCTGCTCGGGGGCGACCCGCAGGTCAGTTACTGCGCGAACCGTAGACGCGGTGACTTCTTGCAGCGAAACCTCGGCCTTGGCGACGGTAGCGGTTGACACCTGGAGTTCCTGGGCGGGCTAACTACCAATGGTTAGCAAAAATGCTTTGATATCTTGTTAAACAGCAAAAGTGCAATTAAGCATGGTGCATTTTCCGCCGATTCGCTCGGGAATCAAGCGGTTGGTCGAGCCCTCCAGCTCCGGCACGCAGCCGAGTATGGGCGCGCACCACTACAATAGCCCCGCTCATGGACCCGCTCGAATTTTCCCGCTACGCCCGGCAGCTCGTCGCGGCGAGACCTGAGCTGCGCGAAGAGCTGGAGCGCTCGAGAGGCTCGGGCTGGACGCGCGAGGCGATGCAGGCGTTCCTGCGCGAGCGCGGTGGCGGGGACGAGGGCGCGCTGCATTCGGGACTGCGGATGCTGCGCCAGCGCGTGCTGCTGCGCACGATGGTGCGCGATCTTTCGGGCACGGCCGGGATCGACGAAGTGTGCGCGACGATGTCCGCGCTCGCCGAAGTCGCCATCGATGCGGCGCTCGCGTTTCTCGAGCCGCGGATCGCGGAGGGCGGCCGGCGGCCCAAGCTCACGGTAGTGGGCATGGGCAAGCTCGGCGGCGGCGAGCTGAACGTGTCCTCCGACGTCGATCTCGTTTTTCTCTACCCCGAGGAGGACGACGCGGTGAGCAACTTGGAATTCTTCGCGCGGCTCGGCCGCCGCCTGATCGCCGCGCTCGACGAGCGCACGGCTGACGGCTTCGTTTTCCGCGTCGACATGCGCCTTCGCCCCTGGGGCGACTCCGGGGCGCTCGCCACGAGCTTCGACGCGCTCGAGGAATATTTCGTCACGCAGGGCAGGGAGTGGGAGCGCTACGCCTGGATCAAGGCGCGCGCGCTCGGGTCCGGCCGTGAGAACGAAGCGCTCGCGGCGATCGTACGCCCGTTCGTCTACCGCAAATACCTCGACTACGGTGCGCTCGCGGCGATGCGCGAGCTGCACGCGCAGATCCGCGAGGAAGTAGCGCGGAAGGAGCTGACCGATCAGATCAAGCTCGGGCCCGGAGGCATCCGCGAGATCGAATTCATCGCGCAGGCGTTCCAGCTGGTTCGCGGTGGCCGCGACCCGGCGCTGCAGATCCGCCCGACGCTGGAAGTGCTGGCGCTGCTCGCGCAAAAGAACCTGCTCCCCGCTGCCGCGTTCGAGGAGCTTTCCAAAGCCTACGTGTTCCTGCGGCGCCTGGAGCACCGGCTCCAGTACCTGGACGACGCCCAGACTCACGAGCTGCCCGAAGGGACGGAAGACCGTTCGCTCGTCGCGCGGGCGATGGGTTTCGCCTCCTGGGATGCGTTCCGCGCGGCGCTCGAGGCGCACCGCGCCCGGGTGTCCTCGCATTTCGAGCAGGTGTTTTCGGTCGATGAGGTCCCCAAGCACGCGCTCGCGCCGCTGTGGACCGGATCGGAGCAGACCGAAACGCGCCTCGCGCAGCTCGGCTTTCGCGACGCCCCCGGGACCGCGGCGCGGCTGGCGGCGGCGCGCTCGGGCGCGCGCTACAACGGCCTGCCGCAGGCGAGCCGGGCCCGCTTCGACGCCCTGATTCCGAGAATCGTCGAAGAATCCGCCGCGCGTGAAGATCCGGACACGGCCCTCGCGCGCACCCTGCAGTTCATGGAGACGGTCAGCCGCCGCGCCGCGTATCTTGCCTTGCTCGACGAGCACCCCGCGGCACTGGCGCGCCTTGCGCAATTGCTCGGCGCGTCGAGCTGGGCAGCGGAATATCTCAACCGGCATCCGATCGTGCTCGACGAGCTGCTCGACACGCGCGCCTTGTTCGCACGGCCGGACTGGAACGCTTTCGCCCGGGAACTCCGGTGGCAGCTCGCAGCCCGGAACGGCGACGAGGAACGGCAGATGGACTGGCTGCGCGAGGCGCATCATGGGCAGGTCTTTCGCCTGCTCGCGCAGGATCTGTCGGGCGTGCTCGGCGTCGAGCGGCTCGCGGACGATCTCTCCGATCTCGCCGACGTCATGCTGCAAGTGACGCTGGAGCTGTGCTGGACGCAACTGCGCGTGCGCCATCGGGACGAGCCGCGTTTTGCGATCGTCGGCTACGGCAAGCTCGGCGGAAAGGAGCTGGGCTACGCCTCCGACCTCGATCTCATCTTTCTATACGAGGATCCGGACGAGCGGGCGCCGGAAATCTATGCGCGCCTCGCGCAGCGTCTGAGCGGCTGGCTCACCAGTCGCACCGCGGCGGGTGTGCTCTTCGATATCGACCTTCGGCTGCGGCCGGAGGGCGGGAGCGGGCTCCTCGTCAGCTCGATCGACGCTTTCCGCCGGTATCAGCGCGAAGCGGCCTGGACCTGGGAGCACCAGGCGCTCACGCGGGCGCGCTTCTGCGCGGGCGAGGCAACGGTGGGGGCCGAGTTCGAGGAAGAGCGGCGCTCGATTCTGCGGACCGAGCGCGATGGGGCGAAACTGCGCGATGACGTGCTGTCGATGCGGGAGCAGCTCCTCCAAGGCCACCCTAACGAGAGCGACCTGTTCGACCTCAAGCACGACCGCGGCGGCATGATCGACATCGAATTCATCGTGCAGATGCTGGTGCTCGCTCACGCGCATCTCCGTCCCGAGCTCACCGCCAACGCCGGCAACATCGCCCTGCTGAAGCTGGCCGCGAAGCTAGGATTGATTCCCGGCGATTCCGCCGACGCGGTGGCCGACGCCTACCGCGAATACCGCCGCCGGCAGCACCGGCTGCGCCTGAACGGCGCGAAGTACGCGCGCGTGCCCGCGGCGGCGGTGCAAAACCATATAGCCGCGACGCGCGCGTTGTGGCGGCGGGTGTTCGGAGGCGAGTGACTACTCGCCACGGCGCATGAATGCCGTCAAAAAGCCCCCAGGAATTGCACGCCCACGCCTGCTGCGTTGTATTCCGGATTGTGGAGGTGGAAGCCCTGGCCGTTCGACACGTGCATACCCCTGAGGGTCACGGAAAGTTCCTGCCTGTCGTTCAATCTATAGGAAAGAGTGGGGCCGTACCGGAACATGAACTCGTATCGGGAAGCCCCTGCGCCGGGGAAATCTCTGTCGTAGAGAAGGACACCCGCGCTCCCATCCAGCGAAGCCGACACGTTCCCGCTGTGCGCGAACTCGGTCCGAATTGCCAGAACGGGTCCTGCACCGGTCGCGGCGCTATCGAAGGCTTCGTCCTTGAGCGTGCCCGCTTCGGCTGAGCCCGTCCTGAAGGATACGTTCCCACGTGCGCGCGATACCGTCAGGCCTCCATAGAGCTTGAACGCTCCAATGTCGAAACTCTTCATGCGGAAGAGAAAATGGAGGTTCATCGTGTGGATCTGGCGATTGCGCTCGAGGGGTCCGAGCTCCTCCAGCTCGACCATGATTTCCCGCCCGGCCGGCGTCTCCCGCAAGACATTCGCTTTTTCCTGAGCCTGGCACGAGGCGTTCCCGGTCAACGCCGCGAACAGCAACATTGAAGGGATGGCCGCCTTGGGGTTAGGCCTAAGTCGGCCTGAAGCACCAGTGCCACGGTTCATAATCGTAACCATACGGATTGTCCGCTGGAAATGAGAGAGCGAAACCAAACTGGCCTGCGTTCTTCGACAGCCACCGAAATGCCCCGGTCTTTTCGAACTCGGGCTCAAGAGGCGCCACACCCTCGTCGGTAGTCACATCAATTGCCCGACCAGAGTGGTGCTCGCTGTAACCAGGAGGGGCGCTTACGCAAAGAACTGCGTCCAGGGACAAGCCTTCGGCCAACTTGGCGCGAACTATTTCTGCTTGGCGATCAACGCTTCGGAAGGCCGAAACGATCTTGATGATTACGCCATCGGAAAGCGCCGCGGCGCTCATCTCCCGCCACTTCGCAGCCGCCGCGGGCGCAAGCATGTGTTCTCTGCCGTCGTCCCCTGTGGCTGCGACGACCAACTCTTGCGCCTCGGGATGCAAAACCAAAGATCGTGCCGCGATCAGATCCGTCGATATCTCCAGAGAAGTCAGGACCGACCTGATTCGCTCAGGGCATTCGATCAGTGTCGGCATCCGGTTCGAGGTCAAACGTCCGCGACGACGCACGCCTCGAGATCAAGACGACGAGTCACAGGTCAATTCTAAACCGGAGACCATCTTTCCGGCCGTATTGCAGCGGGTATTGGAAGCGTTCAAACAGGACGCCCCCATTCGCTTCGACGATTTTTCGCGACGCAACGTTTTCAGGCTCCATCGTGATCTCGACGTATGCCAGCCCTTCCTCTCGCGCGCGCAGCAGCATCAATCGCAGCGCCGACCTGGCGTATCCCAGTCCCGTCTTCCAAGGCACGACTGCGTACCCAATATGTCCGAGCACATGCGAGGGCAGGGACGAGGTTCCGGGTTGCCACCTGAACCCGATCGATCCGCAGAATTCGCCATCCCAAAGCCAGAGATAGTAACCGGGCAAGCGTGGCGCGGACGAGCCGTCCGGCAATACGATCGGCGGGCCCTTCGCCTCTCGATCGGTAAGCTGATCGATAAACGCTTGCGGGTCTTTGTCGATCTGGGCAAGCTCCTCGATAGAGGCTGCAGTACCCTTTATGTTGTCGGGTGACCATCCACGTTTGAGCGCTGCGACATATTCCGGAAGGTGATACAGACTGGGGCGTACGAGCTCCATCGGGCTAGTCGATCCAGGCATCGCGGTCCGCTCGAATGATGAGCTAAGGCTCAGCTTTTTTTCATACACGAAGATTACCGCGAATCCGGACGATCGCGTGGTACTACTCGTAAAACTGTTGGAGCACGGGGATACGCGCGGCGTCAATCTCGAATGCGCGAAACGATCCTGCAGTGAAAAGTGCCGGCTCATCGAAACGGCGCATCGGGCTTAGGCCTTCGTCTCCGCTCGTCGTTCTTGCCGGCCGGCTAGGATCGAAGCTTCCCGCTTTCGGGAAATTGGGGTAACGCGTATCGGTGAATCGGGTGGTCCGCCTTCTCGTACGTCCCACTCGAGAGTCTCTTTGATGGTGTCCGAGATCGGTCGGCAGGTCAGCCCCGCTGCAATCGCCCTCTGGTTGTCGCCCATAAAAAGGCCGCCGGATTCTTCGTCGTTCTCGGGAATCCAGAGCGGGAGCTCCGTCCATGCTTCGGTGCCCGCGGCGATCAGCTCTTCGTCTGAAACCCAGTTAAAGCGCGCATCGCGCCCGACTGTGCTGCGGCACGTCTCTAGAAACTGTCGCATCGTCAGCAACGACTGCGGGCCAACCGCATTGAAGTGTCCCGTGCGCCGCCCCTCACTCAGGCGCACACACCAATCGGCGAGATCGCGCGCATCGATGAACTGGATTGGACGCTCCGGGCGCCCGGGCGCGAGCACCTCGCCCCCCTGTGCGATCCGGCGCGGCCAATACGTAAACCGCTCGGTCGGG
>DATHHZ010000204.1:0-8368 GCA_035316965.1 Burkholderiales bacterium
GTCTCGCCCTCGCGCCGCAGGTGAAATGCCCGACGCTTTACGTTCGCGGCGACCAGGAGGCGCGAGAAAACTATCCCGCCGAGGAGTTCGAGGCCCGCGCGGGAGGCCCGTGCACCGTGGAGATCGTCCCGGATTGCGATCACTTCTACAACGGACGCGAGGTGGTGATCCAGGAAATCGTCTCCTCATGGCTGTCGCGGATGCTGCATCTGCAAATCGCGAAGTCGTAAAATGGCTGCAGACGTACAGCCGAGGAGGAAGACAATGAGAAATCCCGTGCTCCATACCTTCGCAGCGATCGTGTCGGGATTGGTTCTCGCAGCTCCGCTCCAGGAAGGCCGGGCGCAGTCTTACCCCTCCAGGCCGGTCAAGGTGATCGTTCCCTTCCCGCCCGGGGACGCGGCCGACATCCTGTCGCGCCTCATTGGTCCGAAGATGGCCGAGCGCATGGGGCGCCCGCTGATCGTCGAGAACCGTGCCGGCGCGAGCGGCCAGATCGGCATGGAGATCCTCGCGCGCTCCGCGCCCGACGGCTACACGATCGGCGTCGGCCAGGGCGGCAACCTCGTCGTCGCCCCCCACACCTACAAGAAGATTCCGTACGATCCGCTCGGGGATTTCGTCGCGGTCGCGATCATCGCGACCAACTACCTCGCCGTGGTCGCCAATCCCGGCGCGCCGTTCAAGACCGCGGCCGAAATGATCGCCTGGGCCAAGGCCAACCCGGGCAAGCTCACCCTCGCCACCAACGGCGAAGGCGGTTTTCCCCACCTGGCGTTCGAGCAGCTGCGCGTGATGGCGGGTTTCACTTATACGCACGTCCCGTACAAGGGTGTAGCGCAGGCCATGACCGACGTCTTAGGAGGGCAGGTCCAGCTGGGCGTCGGCTCCTACTCCACCCTGTCCCCTCACGTGCTGTCGGGTCGCGCGCAGCTCATCGCGGTGACCAACCCGGTGCGCGTGCCGAACAAGCCTGAATTGCCGATCTTCGCCGAAGCGGTCCCCGGGTACGATTCGCGCGGCTGGTTCGGCTATGTCGCGCCGGTCGCGACACCGCGCGAAATCGTCGTCAAGCTGAACGAAGAGATCAACCGGGCGATGAAGCAGCCGGATGTCGCGGAGAAAATGGTCGCCGCCGGACTCATCATCGTCACCGAGCCGCCGGAATTTTTCGACAACATGATCAGGAGCGACTACGCCAAGTACGGAAAGCTCGCGCGCGACATCGGTTTTCAGCCGCAGTGACGGGCGTGGCAATCGCTTGCTGAACTCGCGGGTCCTTTGCGCGCTCCTCGCGCTTTGGCCGGCGCAAGCCGCTCTTGCCTGGGGCCCGGAGGGACATCGCATGGTGGGCGAAATCGCGGCCCGCTACACCGGGCCGAAGGCCAATGCAGAGATCCTGGAACTCCTCAAAAACGACCGCCTCGCCGACGGCCAACCCTCCGGCCGGCACACCCTGGGCGAGGTCGCGAACTGGGCCGACGAAATCAAGGATTTCGAGTGGGGAAAGCGGCGCGCTTCCTGGCATTACGACGATGTCCCGCTGTGCGAGACCGCGGAGTACTCGAAGTATTGCCGCGGCGGCCGCTGCGCTTCCGCCCAGCTCGCGCGCCAGATCGAATTGCTCGGCGACGAACGCGCGAGGACCCGGCAGCGCAACGAAGCCCTCAAGTGGATCGTGCATCTCGTCGGCGACATCCACCAACCGCTGCACGCCGCCAACCGGGGTGACCGCGGCGGGAACCGGGTGCAGGTGTCCTTTTTCGGAGAGCGCGACAACCCGCCATACGGCAGCCTCAACCTGCACGCCACCTGGGACGTCCACATGGTGCGCAGGCTGGTCGTGGACCGCGGCGGCGAGCGTGCGATCGTGTCGGCGCCGATCGCCGGCAGCGACAGGAACGCTTGGGAGAAGGGCTCGATTTCCGGTTGGATCGACGAGAGTCACCGGATCGCGAGAGACACCGTCTATCCGCTCCTTCCGGTGGCCGCTTCCTGCTCGAACAAGATCGTGGACGTGGTCGCGATCGGGGAGGAGTACTACTCGAAGGCGGCGCCCGTGATCGAGATCCAGATCAGGAAGGCCGGCGTGCGGCTTGCTCGGGTGCTGAACGAAACGCTGGGCCGGTGATGCCGCGCCCTCCTTATTCCTGCAGAGGAATGCCCGCTTCGCGAATGACTTTGGTGTACGCCGCGAGATCGGCCGTGAACTTGGCGGCGAATTGTTCGGGCGTGGTGCCGACCGGCTCGTAACCCCAGGCGGGCCAGCGCTCGCGCATGTCCTGGGTAACGATCGCTTTCGCCATTTCCTGCTGGATCTGAATCACGATGTCGCGTGGCACAGGGGCGGGGGCGAATATGCCGAGCCAGCCCGCGAATTCGAAAGGTATGCCCGCCTCGGTGAGAGTCGGTACACTCGGCATCGTTGCCGAGCGCGCCTTGCTGCTCACGCCCAGGGCCCGAAGCCGGCCGGACCTGATGTGAGGCAGGACGCCAGCGAGCGGCATGAACGCCAGCTGCACTTCCCCGGCAAGAAGAGCCTGGCTGAGCGGCGCGTCGCCCTTGTAGGGGACATGCAGCATGTCGGTGCCGGTCATGCTCTTGAGGAGCTCGCCCAGCAGGTGCGGCGGCGCGCCGATGCCGGTGGAGCCGTAGTTGATCGCGCCGGGTCGGGCCTTCGCTAGAGCGATCAGCTCCTGTGCCGATGCGGCCGGAAGTTGCGGATTGGCCACGAGGACCACGAAGGAGGAGGTGAGCTGCGTCACCGGCGCGAAATCCCTCACCGCGTCGAACGGTAGTTTCTTGTAGAGGCCGGGACTGATCGCGAAGCCCTGCGTCGTGATGAGCAAGGTGTAGCCGTCGGCCGGGGCCTTGGCGACATGGTCGGCTGCGATGTTCCCGCCCGCGCCGGGGCGGTTGTCCACGAGCGTCGGCTGCTTCCAGGTTTCCATGAGCTTCTGTCCGAGCGCCCGCGCGACGGTATCCACGGCGCCGCCCGCGGCGAACGGGACGACCATCCGCACGGGCCTTGCGGGATAGCTCTGCGCGAAGGCGTGTACGCCGAACAGCATCGCCACCACGACTGCGGAGAACAGGCGCGAGAGCGGCTTCATGGGGTCCCCTTGGCGGATTGCGTTTCGCATTATCGGCGGGTTCCCGGACGGATGAGAAGCCCCTGACGGCACCGTGGCAGGTGCGGTTTCGTAACATAGTACATACGCGCGAGGTCCGATCGGTGTCAAACTACAGCGCTCGGCATCGGGGAGGTCCGAGGTTTCATGAAATCGGATAAGCGTCCGCAGGGAGGGCCCGCCGTTCCGAACGGTGATGCCTTGTTCGGCTCGCTCTTCTCGCAGACCGCGGTCGGGGTCGCAGTCATATCGCCGGAGGGCGGTTTTGTGCGCGCAAACGAGGCGCTGTGCCGCATGCTCGGCTACGACGAGCAGGAGCTCCTGCAAAAAAACGTGCGGGACGTCACCCACGCCGACGACCTGGAGTCCACTCAGGAGATCCGGCTGGAGTTCCTGGCGGGGCCGGGTGCTCACGTCCACGAAAGACGTTATTTGCGCAAGGACGGCTCGGCCCTGTGGGTCCAGGTCGCGGGGGCGCTGGTGCGCGACGGCTCGGGTTCGCCGCAATGCTTCGTCGCTCTGGTTTACGACATCACCGAACTCAAGTTGGCCCAGGATGCGCTCAAGGCGAGCGAATCCCGTTTCCGCCGCATGGTGGAGCTGAGCTCGGACTGGTACTGGGTGCAGGATGAAAATTTCCGGTTCGTCCAGCTGTCCGGAGTGGAAAAGCGGGGCATCGACCCGGAAGCCTTCATTGGCAAGGCGCGTTGGGAGCTTCAGAGTCCCGGGTCGCTTCCGGAAAAGGCCTGGCAGCAGCACCGCGAAAAGCTGGAGCGCCACGAGCCGTTCAGCGATTTCGTATACACGGCTCTGGACAACGCTGGCGAAATGCGCTATCTGAGCGTGACCGGCGAGCCGATTTTCGACGCGCAGGGCAAATTCAAGGGATACCACGGCGTCGGAAAAGACGTCACGGAAAAGGCGCTCGGGCTGAAGGATCTGGAAGACAGCGAAGAGCGCTACCGGATGCTGTTCGACATCCATCCCCGTCCGATGTGGGTCGTGGAAAACAAGACCTTGCGTTTCCTCGCCGTAAACCAGGCGGCCGTCGGCCATTACGGCTATTCGAGGGAAGAGTTTCTGTCGATGACCGCGGAGCAGCTTCGCCCGCCTGAGGACATCGCCCAGCTGCTCAAGGACTTTCAGGACCCAAGCCGTTCATACATGCAACGCGTGGCGCGGCATCGCAAGAAGAACGGGGAACAGATCAACGTCGAAATCGTCTCATTCAATTTGGCGTTCGACGGTCGGCCTGCGCGCCTGGCCGTGATCAGCGACGTCACCGAGCGCCTGAAAGCCGAGCAGCAGTCACGCGAGCTCGAGGCGCGGTACCGGGCGCTGATCGAGTCCCGAAAAGACCCCGGCTAGGGCCCGGGGCTCCTGACACCGAGCCGCGAATGCGGTATACAGTCCGGACCGAACCCGCGTGGTTCGGAAGACGGAGGCCGATTGAAATTTTGCTTTTTCCACCTGATGCCCTACACGCATCTGGAGCTGGAGTCGCACGACTGGCCGTTCCCCAACCGCTATTTCGACCCGGCGAAGGCGAGCGCGCTCTACAAGACCTATGTCGAGAGCATGATCCACGCGGAGGGCTGCGGCTTCGACTGGGTCGGGTGCAACGAGCACCACTTCAGCCCCTACGGCATGATGGCCAACTGCAATCTCATCGGCGGCGCGCTCGCTTATCCCACGAAGCGCGTGAAGATCGCGATGATCGGCAATCTCGTGCCGCTCAACAATCCGATCCGCATCGCCGAGGAATACGCCATGCTCGACTGCATGAGCGGCGGGCGGCTGGTCGCGGGCCTGATGCGCGGCATTCCGCACGAGTACCTCGCCTACAACATCCCGCCGGGTGAATCCTGGGAGCGCCAGCGGGAAGCGGTGCAGCTGATCCTCAAGGCCTGGACGGAGCCCGAGCCTTTCGGCTGGGAAGGCAAGCACTTCCAGTACCGGCAGGTGTCGATCTGGCCCAAGCCGATGCAAAAACCGCATCCGCCGCTCGTGATTTCGGCGAGCAACGCGGACTCGGCGAAATTTGCCGCGGAAATGCGCGCGACCATGGGAATGGTGCTGCTCGCGGACCTGCCGAGCGGCAAGGAATGCATCCGCATCTACAAGGAGACCGCGAGGGCAAACGGCTGGGAGCCCGCGGCCGAGAATGTGCTCGTCGGCATGCACACCTGCATCGCCGAGACCGACGAGGAAGCGCGGCGCTGGATGACGCACGGCCTGAAGTATTTCGATCAGGTGCTGATGGGCGGCTTGCAAGCCTCCCAGCGCATCGTGCTGCAGAAAACGCGTTATTTCGAGAACGAGGAGAGCCGCGACCGCTGGAAGAGCCGCCTGGACAAGCGCCGCACGCTGACGCTCGACGAGGCGATCGAGCGGGGCACCGTCCTGTGCGGCAGCCCCGAGACGGTGGTCAAGCAGATCAAGCGCATCCACAGCGAGTTGGGCCACGGCGTCTTCAATTTCACCGTCAAGGTCGGGACGCTTCCCGACGAGGTGATCCGGCGCGGCATGGAATTGTTCCGCGACCGGGTGCATCCGCACGTGCGCGATATCTGAAGGAGGACCTGGATGCGGGCGCGCAAGGTTTCACTCTCCACCGGAGAGCTGAGCTATTTCGTGGCGGGCGAGGGCCGGCCGATCCTCTATCTGCACCCCGCGGGTGGCGTGCGCTGGACGCGCGTGCTCGAAGGGCTCGCAAAGTCTTTTGCGCTGCACGTGCCGGTCATGCCCGGGTTCGACGGCACGAGCGCCCACGCCGCGGTGAGGTCGATGCGGGGGCTTGCGAGCCTCGTCGCCGAATTCATCGAGAAGGTAATGGCGGGTCCCTGCGACGTAATCGGCTGCTCCTTCGGCGGTTATCTTGCCGCCTGGCTCGCGGCCGAGCACCCGAAACTCGTCGACCATCTCGTGCTCGAATGCCCTGCGGGTTTCCGCCCGAAGGGAAAAGGCGAACGGCCCGCCGACGCTGAGGCGCTGCGCAAGCTCCTTTTCCTGCACCCGGAAAAACTTCCGCCAGAATCGAAGCCCGTGGAGCAGGAGATCGCGAACCGCAAGATGCTCCCGCACTACGGCTACACGCTCGACACGGACGAGGAGCTCCTCGCGCGGCTGCCGGCGATCGACAAGCTCACCCTCATCCTTCACGGCACTGCCGACCGGATGATCCCGAAGGAAAGCGTCCAGCTGCTGAAGGGCCGCCTGCCGCGGTCCTATCTCGTATACGTCTGGGACGCGGCGCACGCGATCGAGGTCGATCAACCCGAGCGCATGCTCGCGGTCCTCGGGAGCTTCCTCGAGCGATCCGAGGGCTTCATGGTCAATTGGGGCACGCTCGCGGTCAATCCCGGGTGAGACAACGGCAATGAGCGCGAGAGCAACGCCGCCGTTCAGGGCAGACCAGGTCGGGAGCCTCCTGCGGCCTGCCGAGATCAAGGAAGCGCGCGCGAGGCTCGAGCGCGGCGAGATCGACGCCGGGGAGCTGCGCGCGGTCGAAGACCGCTGCATCCGCAATGCGGTCGCCCGCCAGGAGTCGCTGGGGCTGGAGGTCGTGACCGACGGCGAGTACCGCCGCGGGTGGTGGAACCACGACTTTCTCGGCAGGATCGACGGCGTCGAAATCGAGCTCGATCAGAAATCGTACAAGTTTGCCGGATCCGACGATCCGCGCTACACGCCGAAAGTGACGCGCCGGGTGCGCCGCGCGCGCCCGATGATGCTCGATCACTTCCAGTATCTGGGCTCGGTCGCGAAGAAGACGCCCAAGTTCACCATGCCTTCACCTTCCATTCTCTATCACCGCGGCGGCAGAGCGGCGATCGACCGCGAAGCCTATCCGGATCTCGATCGACTCTGGAGCGACGTCGGCCGCGTGTATCAGGAGGAAATCCGCGATCTCGCCGCCGCGGGCTGCGCCTATCTGCAGATCGACGACACGAGCTTTTCGTTCCTGTGCGACGAGAAATTCCGGGCGAGCTGCCGCGCGCGCGGCGACGATCCGGACGCGCTCCCGCACATGTACGCCAAAGCGGTCAATGCGGCGGTCGCCGAACGGCCCGCAGGAATGACGATCGTCATGCACACCTGCCGCGGCAACTGGAAAAGCACCTGGCTCGCCGAGGGCGGGTACGATCCGGTCGCCCAGGCCGTGTTCAACGAGGCGAACGTGGACGGCTGGTTCCTCGAGTACGACAGCGAGCGCGCCGGCAGCTTCGAGCCGCTGCGCTTCGTGCCGAAGGGAAAGAGGGTGGTGCTCGGCCTCGTGTCGACGAAAACGCCCGTGCTAGAGAACAAGGACGGGCTGAAGCGGCGGATCGATCAGGCGGCCCGGTACGTTCCGCTCGAGAACCTGTGCGTGAGCCCGCAGTGCGGCTTCGCGAGCAGCCATCACGGCAACCTGCTGACCGAGGACGACCAGTGGAGAAAGCTCGCGCTCGTCGTCGAGGTGGCGCGCGAGGTTTGGGGCGGCTCCTGAGTGGCTACTCGACCGTCACTCGCGAAAGCCTGATCAGCCGGTCCCAGCGGGCGTATTCGGATTTGAGGTAGTCGGCGAACTGCTCGGGCGTGTTGCCGACCACCTCGAACCATTGCTTGCTCACGTACTGCTCGCGGAACGCTGCGTTGCCGAGGATCTTCGCCGTATCGGCGTAGATCTTCGCGACGATCTCTCGCGGGACGCCCGCGGGCCCCACGAGCGCGAACCAGGTTCCGGCCTCGTAGCCGGGGACGCCGGACTCGGCGACCGTGGGAAGGTCCGGCAAAGCGGGGATCCGCTGCGCCGTCGCCGCGGCGACGAGCTTCAACCTGCCCGCGCGCGCGTGCGGCTCGACCAGGAGCGGCGTCACCATCATCATCTGTATCTGCCCGGAAAGGAGATCGGTGACCGCGGGTGCGGCGCCCTTGTAGGGTACGTGCACGATGTCCATGCCGAGCAGGTTCTTGAGGTAGTCGACGCTGATATGCGCCGAGGAGCCCAGGCCGAAGGACCCGTAGGAGAGCGACCCCGGCTTTGCTTTCGCGAGCGCCACGAATTCCTCGAAAGTGTTCGCGGGAACCGAGGCGTGCACGGCGATGACCCACGGGAAACGCACCAGCACCGTGATCGGCGTGAAACTTTTCAGGCCGCTGTAGGGGAGCGTCTTGTACAGGTGCGGGTTGATCACGAAAGAGGAAGCGTCAGAGACGAGCAGCGTGGCGCCGTCGGGCGCCGACCTCGAAACGTA
>DATHHZ010000205.1:0-3342 GCA_035316965.1 Burkholderiales bacterium
CTCTCGGAGCGCTCGCCGCGCGCGCGGGCGCGCGCTTTCTCCTGGATTCGGCGGTCGGCCTCGATCCCGCGCGGCGCGAGGTGACCACGGCTCGGGGCGAGCGTCTTCGCTACGACGTCCTGTCGCTCGACATCGGGTCGAGTGCAGGCGATCCGTCCGGCGCGGCGGAACGCGCGCTTCGCGTCCGCCCGGTCGAACCGTTTCTTGCGGGCTGGGAACGCTTGCGTGAGTCGGCGAGGAGGGGCGAGATCCGGCGCATCGCCGTGGTCGGCGGCGGCGCGGCCGGAATCGAGGTGCTGCTCGCCATGCGGCACGGACTTGCCGGAGTCGCCGCGGAATTCGTGCTGTTCAGCGAGCTGCCCGTCCTCGCCGGACACGGCGCGCGCCGCAGAATGGCGCGCATCCTCGGCGAGCGCGGCGTCACGGTGCACATCGGCCGAAAAGTGGTTGCCGCGGGCAAGAACGGCCTCGAGCTCGACGGCGGCGGACGCGTCGAGGCGCAGGCCGCGGTATGGGCAACCGGTGCGAGCGCGCCTTCATGGATCGCGCAGAGCGGGCTCGCCACCGACGCGCGCGGCTTCGTCGCGGTGAGCGACACGCTGCAATCGCGTTCGTCCCCGGAGATATTCGCCGCGGGAGATGTCGCAACCGTGATCGGCGAGCCCAGGCCGAAATCCGGCGTTTTCGCCGTGAGGCAGGGGCCGGTTCTCGCGCGCAACCTGCGCCGCGCGCTCGCGGGCGAAGCCCCTGAACGCTTCCGCCCGCCCTCGCGCTCGCTTGCCCTCATCAGCTGCGGCGATCGCTACGCCGTGGCCTCCTGGGGACGGCTCGCTCTGGAGGGCGCCTGGGTGTGGCGCTGGAAGGATCGCATCGACCGCCGCTTCGTGGAGCGATACCGGCTCGGACCGGGCGAAGGATGAGAGCCTCGGCGCGAATTCGCTTGCCAGTTTCCTCAGTCAGTGCTATCGGTAAAGTAGCACTATCTCGAAAGGAGGAACCATGATCCGCAAAGTCGTTTATTTCTCGATGCAGGTGCCGAATCGCCCGGGAGTGGGCGTCGAAATGCTGAGGTCGATCGCGAAGGGCAAACAGAACCTGCTTGCTTTTACTGGGTTCCCCAACGGCGGCAAGGCGCAGGTCGATTTCGTTCCGGCGAAACCCGTCGAGTTCGCGCGCGGGGCGAAAAAGAAAGGCGTGAAACTGGGCAAGAAGAAGACCGCGTTCCTGGTGCAGGGCGAGGACCGCGTCGGCGCGCTGGTTCGTATCCTCGAAAAGCTCGCCAAGGCGAAGATCAACATGGTCGCGATGGACGCGGTGACCGGGGGCAGCCGCCGTTTCGGCGCGATCTTCTGGGTGAGGCCGAAGGACATCGCCCGAACGTCGCGACTACTCGGCGCGAGATAGTCGGGCCCGAGCAGCCCTGCGCAGAGCCTCAGCGCAGGCGGATGCTGGTCAGCCCGCCCCACAGGGGCGAGCTGAGATCCTCGGCGAGCAGCCAGGCGATGAGGATCACGCCGACGACCGCGACAAGGTATTCGGCGACTTCGATCCAGAGGTGGCCATCGATGACGGGGTGATCCACGGGGACATCCAAGGTCTGACTATGTCATCAGCATAGTACGGCGTGCGCCCGGAAGATAGTCATTGTTCCGCTACATGGAGTCGGGGGTAAACCTGACAGGGACATCCCGCAGCAGTCAGTGCGCCTTCACACCGCCCCGGTCTTCTTCAAAAGCGCGGCAATCGCTTCCGCGAGCCGCGCGTAACCCGCCGCGTTCGGATGAACGAGATCGGACTTCAGTCCGTTGTCGGTGAGGATCTTCCGGAGCGCCGTCTCTTCGTAGGGCAGGCGCAGTTCCTTTGCAATATCCGCGTAGAAGCCCGCGGGCGAGGGGAGCAGGCCGGGCTTCGGAACGCCGATCAGCACCACCTGAGCGCCTTGCGCCCTGGCGAGGCGCACCATGGCGCGGATGTTGTTCGCCGCCTGCGCTTCGTCGAGCTTCCTCAGAAAATCGTTGCCGCCGTGACAGAGAATGACGAGCTGCGGCTTGGCTTCGTCGAGCGCCGAGGGCAGGCGCGCAAGCCCTTCGGCGCTCGCTTCTCCGGGGACGCCCGCTGACACCACTTTGCGGCCGATCAGCGCCTCGAGCCGCGCCGGATAGCTTTCGCCGGTGTTCGCGCCGATCCCGAAGGTCAGGCTGTCGCCGAAGGCGAGCACCACCGCGTCAGTTGCGAGGGGAGGGAGCTTCGGCTGGCCGCCGCAGGCGGCGAGCAGCCCAAGCAGAAAGATCGCGGTGCGGCGGAACCTCATCGAGCCTCCCCGGGTCCGGGCACGCTCGCGCACTCCTCGAAAATGCGCGCGCGGCAGGTGGCGCAGATGGAAAGATCGAGCCGCGTGAACACCCCGCCGATCGCCTCGCGCTTGCCGCGGAAGACGTTTTCGCGGCCGAGCTCCGCCATGTAGCCGCCGCGCTCGAGCAGCTCCTCGACCGGCTTCCTCAGGCTGTAGAAGTAGAGCTGACCGCCGCCGGCACGCCGCCGGCGCGCCTCCTCGGTGAGCAGCTCGGCGCCCGCCATGTCCACGAAATTGATGCTCTTGGACATCAGGAGCAGGTGTTTCTGGCCGGGACTGTGCTCGCGCAGCGTGTCGAGGTGCCGCTCGACGTGGCCCACCGCGCCGAAGTAAATCGACCCTTCAATGCGCAGGATCTTGAGCTGGGGGCACTCGAGGAGGCTGTCCTCGACTTCGGTCATCTTGCGCCCCGTATGGCGCGGATCGGGCACGAGGCTCCGCATGATCGGGTGCGAGGTGCGGTTGAGGTAAAGGACGAGCGAGACGAGCACGCCCACGAGGATCGCGAACTCGAGGTCGAGCAGGAGCGTCGAAAAGAAAGTGACCGCGAGCACCGTGCCCTCGCCCCGGCTCGTGGCAAGGATTTTCCGGATGCGCTGAAAGTCGATCAGGTTCCAGGCGACGAGGAACAGCAGCCCCGCCACGACCGCGATCGGCAGGTAGGCGACGAGCGGCGCCACCGCGAGCAGCACGAGCACCAGCAGCAGCGCGGAAAATATCGCCGACATCGGGGTCCTCGCGCCCGAATCGTAGTTGATGCCGCAGCGGTTGGCGGAGGCGCTCGTCGGAAAGCCCGAGAAGAAGGCCGCGGCGACGTTGGCAAGGCCCTGCGCGATGAATTCCTGGTTGTTGTCGAGGCGCTGCCCCGATTTGAGCGCGATCGCGTGGGCGATCGAGAGCGCCTGCGTGAGCGACACCAGCGCGACGGCGATGGCGCCCGGCAGGAGGCTTTGCAGCGTTGCCGCCGAGACGTCCGGGAATGAAAGCGG
>DATHHZ010000206.1:0-2640 GCA_035316965.1 Burkholderiales bacterium
CATGACTTTGGCATAGTCTTAAGCGTGCAGTTCGTGGGTGTGAGATGGGGGAAGAAGGTCATGCGAATGAACGCCACGCTGGTAGTCAATTCAAAGGGCGGGTCCGGAAAGACCACCATCACGACCAACCTCGCCAGTTACTTCGCGACCCAGCGCATCCCGACTACCGTCATGGACTACGACCCGCAGGGGTCGAGCCTGCATTGGCTGCGGGTCCGCACCCGGCCCGAAGGGAGAATCTACGGGGCCAATGCCGCGCCTCAAAAGGGCAGCCGCATACGCAGCGTCGAGATGTACGTGCCTGCGGACACACAGCAGCTCATAGTCGATGCACCGGCCGGCGCCTCGGGTCTGCTCCTGCAGGAAATGCTGAACAGGGCCGACCGCATCATCATCCCGGTTGCCCCGTCTGCGATCGACATCCACGCAACGGCAAATTTCATCAGGGATCTCCTCCTCGTGGGCAGGATCCGCACGCGCAACATCCAGCTGTCGGTGGTGGCGAACCGAGTCCGCAGCTCGATGCCGGTGTATCAGCCGCTCGAGCGGTTTCTCAATTCGCTCGGTTTGCCGTTCCTGACGCGGATCGGCGATTCGGACGTGTACGTCAAGGCCGCAGAGGCGGGAATCGGAATTTTCGAGATGCCCCCCTCGGCGGCGGCCGCGGAGTGCGCGGAGTTCATGCCGATCGTCGAATGGGTGGAAAGGCAGCGGGATCCCGTGGCGTGCGGAGACGGAAAGGTCATCGATCTCGCGAGCAGGCGCTGGATGGAAAGGACCCCGGGCCTCTCGTCGATCGGCTCCAGGTCCTGAATCGAGCCCGCTAGAGCGGGATCGCAAGCAGCGTATCCACGCTGCGGCTGTCGATGACGACGATCTTTTCCTCGAAGCACGGGGCCTTGGCGTTCAGGCGGATCCTGTCCAGGTAGCGGCCGCTCGCGAACAGCATCGACTCTCCAGTGTGCATGATGCGCACGGCCTGGAAGTTCGAGGTCGCGCGTGCGGTGCTCGCGTCGACGCGCTCGACGAGCGTCGATGACACCGTGTGCCGGTACCGCTGCGCCTCGTAGATGTTGGCGTGCCGCAGCGCCGAGACGCGGTCGGCGAGCATGGCGCGCGAGTCGGCGTAGATGATCGAAAGCGGGAGGCCACGCTCGTAGTTCTCCGCGGTCGTGATGCGGTAGCGGCCCTTCTCCAAGAAGAAGCCCGGCCAGTCCTCCAGACGATCGTCGTCGAGGGCGTGAACGTAGCGTGCGAGAAGGTTCTCGACGGTGAGTTGAAGCTCAACGTCCACGGCCTTACAAGCCCATATGTCTGCGGTACTGCTGCCATAGCCCGCGCACCGAGGTCTCAGTGACGCGGGATTCATTCGACTCGACGCCGCGCCCGCCCATTTCCACCACCGACGCGCGCGTCGACGCCCCCGCCACGCCGCGCTGCACGAACCCGGTCGCCGCACCGTCCTCGAGCGAGATGTATCCCGCGGGACCGACGAGGTTCGACTGCTTCAGGCGCAGCTCCGCCATTCTCTCGTCGTCGCTCACGTAGCCGAACGCGGTCCACACCAGCTCGGTGCCGGCCACGCCCTTCGGCAGCACCTGGCGCACGGCAAGGCAGTTCATGATCTGCTGGAGCACGAAACCCGGGAACACGGTCAGGATCTGCAGAGTCACTCCGTCGCCGAATTCGTCCACCGATTCGAGCATTTGCGGCGCTTCCAGCCGGTAGCCGCCCGAGACCGAGCGCATGCCGGCGCGCTCGTACTCGTCCCCGGCGAGGTCGGTCTTCATCATCGTGAAACTGACGTGGCTGCCCCCGTCGCCGCCGACGATCACGCCGCCTTTCTGCTCGAGACGGTTGAGACGAAAGGTCGAGAAGAACAGATGCAGCAGGCTCGCGTGATACGTATCCTTTACGTTTTCGAAATACAGTTTCCAGTTGCTGGGCAGCGCCTGGCTGTAGCCGCCGAGCAGTTTCACCGGCTCCTTCATCACGCGTCTGATTTTCGCGGCCACTTCGGGACCGATGTACTGCTCGATCGACGGCGTCGCCTCCGAAAGGGTCGCGAACATCAGGCCACAGAAGGTCGCTACGCGCAGCTTCCTCGGCGCCTCGCTCTCCGGTCTTGCATCCGCGGGCATTCCGCCCAGCCCCCTCACGCCGCGCCGGAACGCGACTCCGGTAAGGTTGCCCTCCAGGTCGTAGGTCCAGTTGTGGTAAATGCAGGTAATCTCTTTCGTGTTGCCGCGGCCTTTCAGACACAGGAGCGCGCCGCGGTGCGCGCAGCGGTTCTCGAAACAGCGCAGGGCGCCTTGCAGATCGCGCGACACCACTACGGGCATCTCGCCGACGAACGTCGTCTTGAAATCGCCCGGATCCGGCAACTCCGCCTCGAGCCCGAGAAAATTCCAGGTCGCACCGCGATAGATGCGTTCCTGCTCGCGCGCATAGATATCCTCGTCCTGGTACACCCAGTAGGGAACCCGCGTGACGCCCTCGGCGGGCCAGGCACGGGATTCTGAAGCTGCGGACATGGATGCAGGGATCGCCGGGGGAAATGTGTCCGGCGAATTCTAGCACCGGTAGAATACCGCCGAGACCGGAGAAACCATGATTCGTCGAGTGCTGCTCGCTGCGCTG
>DATHHZ010000207.1:0-5167 GCA_035316965.1 Burkholderiales bacterium
ATGGCGTTGATGCCGCCGACGAAATAATCGGCGATCGTCGCGCGGCGGCGCGCGCGCACGCGTTCTTCGGGATCGCTCACCGCCTTCACGCGCGGGCACAGCCAGTCGTAAGGCCCGTCCTCAAGCGCGTCGAGAAAGCCGATCTGCTCGAGCGTCGTCGAGCCGCCGTTCATCACGGTGGCGCCCACCGGGATGCTTGAGAGCAGATAGTCGACGGCGGACGCGCCGTCTGCGCAATACGCGAGGCCGATGCCGCGCCGCTCGAGCTCGCGCTTGAGCACGGCGACCGCTTGAGGCATGCCCTTGTCCCGGACCGGCGGCTGGATGGGCGCGTCCATCACTCACCTTCCTTCACGGCGCTGCCACCAAGGAACAGGTTCGAGAAGAGCCTGTCCCACTTGTCGCCTTCGTCGAGCGCGAGCTCCGGATCGACGATCTCGTACTTGAACTTGTTGAGCGGGCTCTCCACCAGCCTGCTGGTCGGGACGCGATTTCCGCTCTTCAGGATCTCCTGGCCCTCTTTCGAGAGCACGAACTCGGTGAAAAGGAGCGCCGCGTGCGGGTGCGGCGCGTAGCGCGACAAGGCGACCGCCGCGGCCTGTCCGAACGCCGGCTGCAGCGGCTTCCACTCGACCGGGGCGCCCTTCGACTTCAAGGTCTCGATGTTGTTGTTGTACGCCGTGAGGAAGAACGCGACTTCGCCCGAGGCGACGAGCTGCGCCGTGTGGATGTGGCCGTGGCGGATCTCCGGCTTCATCGCCGCGAGCTTCCTGAAATAGGCGATGCCCTTCTCCTCGCCCATCGCCTTGGCCACCGCCGCGAACCAGAGCGCGTCGGTTCCCTCGATCGTGATCCTTCCGGTCCATCGCGGGTGCAGCAGGTCCTCGTAGGTCGCAGGCAGCTCCTCGCGCTTGACGAGGCTGGTGTTGTAGCCCATCACGAAGAATGCGAACCGGTCGGCGACGTACTGCCTGTGGCCGCGGGGGAAGGCCTCCGGCACGATGTCGCGCAGCACCGGCGTGTGGAAGTCCTCGAGCAGGCGCTCGCGGTAGAGCGCCTCGATCCGGTGCGAGCTGGTCTCGAACACGTCGGCCTCGTAGCGCCGGGCGCGGGCCTCGGCCAGGGCGCGGCTGACGATCTTCTCGGCCGAGCCGCGCCAATGGTTGACCCGGACTCCATACTTTTGCTCGAACGCGGCGGCGAGTGCCTTGCCGTCGGCGACCGTCATCGTGCTGTAGAACAAGACCTGGCGTTCCTTCCTCGCGCCCTCGACGAGGCGCTTGTCCCGGTCGGCGCCCCGGTACATGTAGATGTCCCGGTTGGAGGGCGCCTGGGCGAAGGCGGCGGCTGCAAGGCAGGCGAGCGCGACCGTGAGGCAAAGCAAACGTTTCATGAAAGGACGAAGTGGAATCGCGGCGCTCGACAAATTGCCAATATTACGGTGTACATTATCGACGCTGTCAAACCGGCCAGAACCCTCGTTCTTCCAAGCGGAACACGCGATCCTTCACCGGAGCAACTCGAATGCCCGACCCCGACAACCCCATCCGCATCCGCAAAATCGGCCACGTCGGCCTTTACTGCCGCGACCTCGCGAAAATGGTCGATTTCTACACGCGCGTGCTCGGCTTCAAGGTCTCCGACGTCAACGAGAAAGGCATGACGTTCCTGCGTTTCGGCGGCGACCACCACAGTTTCGTGCTGGCCCCGATGTCCGACGAAGAGCAGAAGAGAGGCGCGGGCGCGACGCTCCTCCAGCAGATCGCGATGGAGGTCGCCAGCCTCGATGCGCTGAAGCGCAACCGGAAATACCTCCTTTCGCAGGGCGTGAACGTTCGCGGCAAGATCAAGCACGAAGGGCCGGGCAACGATTACACCTTCGACTTCGACGATCCGGAAGGGAACCGCCTGCAGTTCTTCAGCGACATGGACCGCATCGGCTGGGACGGAAAGAGCCGGCCGAAGGGAGAGTGGAAGCGCTTCGAGGTCGACGACTAGCGCGTGATGGCTCTGATTGATGCCATTCAGGTTTTGGACCTTCCCTAGTTGAGCCATTTCTCGACGGTCTTCGAAGGAGCCGCCGGGCGGATGAGAAGGCCGGTCGTCGAAACCCGCAGCTCGAGCTCAGCGGGCTCGTTCACCGGGACGAAGGCGGCCGAGCCGTATTCGACGTCGAGGAAGGGCGCAAGGAACGTGTAGCGCTTGCGCAGATCGAACAGATCCAGGGGCTTTTCCCGACCGAGCGGGTGCAGCGTGCGCGCGCTGGAACGCTCCTGCTCGATCGCCCGAAACCGACCCCCCACGCGGTCGAGCTCGTAGGCGGTATTCAGGCCGAGCAGGTTCGCGAGTGCGTGCCACTTGAGGATGCGCGCGTCCACGTAGATCTCGTCCCCGGAGATCGGGTAGGTCGCCATCCGCCCGTCGGGAAAGCGCAGCGTGGCCGCGAATTGCTGCGGGCCGTAGGGACGCACCACGATGCGCGCGGCGAGCTCCTCGCGCGCGAGCGAGCGGTAGCCCTGGATGCCCACGGTGATCGTGCCCTCGAGGAGCCCCAGCGAAATGAGCAGCAGCCCGAGGAGCGTGCGCGTCACGAAGCGCAAGGGGTGCAGGCCGAAGAGCGCGGTGAGGCCGGCGAGCACGAGGATCGCGCCGAGCGATAGAAGCGCCGCCGCGCCGAGCAGCCACGGCAGGCTGGCGGAGTGCGTCAGGAAGCCCAGTTCCGGTATGTCGGGCATGGCCCGGAATCATAACCCCATGTAGAGCTTGTGGATCAGCTCGTTGTTGGCGAGGTCCTCTCTCGAGCGGCCCTCGTACTCGATCCGGCCGTGCACGATCACGTAGCCGCGGTCGGCGATGCGGATCGCCTGGTTGAAGTTCTGCTCCGCCATCAGCACGGTGAGCCCGTAGCCTTCCTTCAGCTCCCGGATCTTGTCGATCGTATGGATCACGAGTATGGGCGCGAGGCCCACCGAAGGCTCGTCGATCAGGAGAATCTTCGGCGCGGTCATCAGGGCGCGGGCGAGCGTCAGCATCTGCTGCTCGCCCCCGCTCATGCTGCCGGCGAGCTGTCTGCGCCGTTCGGCGAGAACCGGAAAGGTCTCCAAGCAGAACTCAAGGTTCTTCGCGATCGCCGCGCGCGCGCTCCGGCGGTAGGCGCCGAGCAGGAGATTCTCCTCCACCGTGAGCCGCGGGAAAAGCCGCCGCCCCTCGGGAACCAGCACGATGCCGAGATCGACGATTTCCTCGGGCGCGCGGCCCGCGAGATCGTGCTCGACGCCGTCGACGATCGCGCTGATGCGCCCGGCGCTCGGCGGAACGATGCCCATGATGCATTTCATGAGCGTGCTCTTGCCGTTGCCGTTGGTGCCGAGGAGGGTCACCGTCTCGCCGTCGTTCACCGCGAGCGAAATGCGGTCGAGCACCTGCACCGCGCCGTAGCCGGCGCAAAGGCCCTCGACGCGGAGGCTATTCTCCAAGGTAGGCCTTCACGACTTCGGCGTTGCCGACCACGGCTTGAGGGTCGCCGTCGGCGATCTTGCGCCCGGCCACGAGCACCGCGATGCGCTCGGAGAATTTCATCACCGCGCGCATCACATGCTCGATCATGATGACCGCGACGCCCTGCTCCTTCAAGCCGAAGAGGAGCGCGAGGATGTCGTCCACCTCGGAGGCGGAGAGCCCGGCCATGGCCTCGTCGGAAATGAGGAGCTTCGGCTTCGCCGCCATGGCGCGCGCGAGCTCGAGCTTTCTCATGTCCACCTGGGTGAGGCCGCCCGACAGCGCGTGCGCCCGTCCGGCGAGGCCCACCTGCCCGAGAATGCGCAGCGCCTCCACGGCGACGCGGCCGGGCGCGAGCCTCTCGTGCTTGCGCGCGGCGTAGACGAGCGGTATGCACAGATTGTCGAGCACCGTCATGCTGGCGAAGGGCTTGGGGATCTGGAAGCTGCGCGCGAGGCCCATGCGGATGCGCCTGTGCGCGGCAAGCCCGCAGATGTCCTCGCCCTCGAAGCGGATGCTGCCTTCGTCGTTCCTCAGCGTCCCGGCGATGCAGTTGACGAGCGTGCTCTTGCCCGAGCCGTTCGGCCCGATGAGACCGACGCGCTCGCCCGGGCGCACCATGAAATCGACGCCGTCGAGCGCGGTAAAGCCGCCGAATCTCTTGGTCACACCACGCACCTCGAGCAGCGCTTCCGCCATCAACGCCCCCTGCGCCGCCGCCAGGCGTCCACCCAGCCCATGATGCCGTTCGGGGCGAGCGTGACGAAGAGCACCAGCAGCACGCCCACGATGAGCAGGTTCCAGGCCGACGAAACCGTCACCTGCACCAGCTGCTGTACGGTGCCGAGCAGCACCGCGCCGATGAGCGGCCCCATCCAGCTCATCATGCCGCCGATGAGCGGCATCGCGATGCTGTTCACGGCGTAGGAGAGGCTGAACGCCGAGCTCGGCTCGATGTAGGAAAGGTAGTAGGGAAAGGTGGTCCCCGCCATGCCCATCAGCGCGCAGCTCACCATGGTCGAGAAAATCTTGAGCCTCAAGGTGGGCACGCCCGAGCATTCGGCGGCGAGCTCGTCGTCGCGGATCGCCGCGAGTCCGCGGCCGAGGGTCGAGTGCTCGATCGCGCGGGCGACGACGAGCGCGAAAGCCGCCATCACGAGCTGCACCGCGTAGATCAGGTGGATGTAGCGCGGCAGCCCGAAGGGAATGTCCTTGGGCTGCAGCACATAGGCGCCGCGCGCGCCGCCGACGTAGTCCCAGTTGACGATGAAGATGTAGAGAACGACGGAGAGCGCCAGTGACGCGATGGCGAAGAACACGCCGCGCAGCCGCAGCGTGAGATAGCCCAGGCCCAGCCCCGCGAGGCCCGCGACGAGGGTTCCGGCGACGATCCCCACGACGAGCGGCGCCTTGAAGGCGTTGTAGAAAAACACCGTGGTGTACGCGCCGATCGCGAAGAAAGCCGCCGAGCCGAAATTCACGTAGCCGGTGTAGCCGCCGAGGATGTTCCACGCCGTGGCGAGGATCACGAAGAGCAGCACGGTATACGCGGCGGAGAAAAAGTACTCGTTGGGGATAAGCTGCGTAACGGCCGCGAGCGCGAGCGCGACAGTGAGCGTGACCACGGCGAAGACCTTGTTGTTCATCGCCCCAGCAGCCCCGACGGACG
>DATHHZ010000208.1:0-6931 GCA_035316965.1 Burkholderiales bacterium
CAAGCGCGGGCTGCGCTGCGTTCGCGTGGTCCACGGAAAGGGTTGGCGCTCGCCCGGACGAGAGCCGGTGTTGAAGGGAAAAGCACTGCAGTGGCTGGCGCAGCGCGACGACGTCCTCGCCTTCTGCGAGGCCCCGAAAAATCAGGGTGGAAGCGGTGCGCTGCTGGTGCTGCTGAAAGCCTAGGATTGAGGCAAGTCGCGCGCTTTTTTCCCTGGATCCTTTAACCCCTTGATCCCCGATGCCGCCGCTAGACGGCCGCCTCGTTGGTTTCGCCCGTCCGGATACGCACCACCTGCTCCACAGTGCTCACAAATATCTTCCCGTCGCCGATCTTGCCGGTGCGCGCCGCCTTGACGATAGCCTCGATCGCGCCCTCGAGCATCTTTTCCGTCACCACGACCTCGATCTTGACCTTCGGCAGGAAGTCCACGACATATTCGGCGCCGCGGTAGAGTTCCGTGTGGCCCTTCTGGCGACCGAAGCCTTTCACCTCCGTCACAGTCAATCCGGTGACGCCGACTTCAGCAAGGGCCTCGCGAACTTCGTCGAGCTTAAAAGGTTTCACCACGGCTTCGATTTTCTTCATGGCCATTCTCCCGCGTTGACTTCTGCTTGTCAGTATAACAAACGGGCGTCGAAACTTGCCTGATCAGGCCTGCGCCATGACCGGCTATTCGTACGGCTCGCGGTAGCGCGATGTGATCGGATAGCGCCAATCCTTGCCGAAACCGCGGTGGGTGATCCGGATGCCGATCGGCGCCTGGCGGCGCTTGTACTCGCTGCGGTGGATCATCTCGACAACACGCCTCACGTCTTCGGTCCTGAAGCCGCGCGCCACCATTTCGGCCGGGCTCAAATCGTTTTCCATGTAAGCCGAAACGATGGCATCCAAAACATCATAGGGGGGAAGATTGTCTTGGTCGGTTTGGTTGGGCCTCAGCTCGGCGGAAGGCGCGCGGGTCAGCACGCGTTCCGGAATAACTCGCTCCATGCCGTTCCGATGCCGGCATAAGCGGTATACCAGCGTCTTGAGAATGTCCTTGATCACTGCAAAACCGCCGGCCATGTCCCCGTAGAGGGTTGCGTAGCCGACCGCCATCTCCGACTTGTTGCCGGTGGTCAGCACGATCGCTCCGAATTTGTTCGACAAAGCCATCAGCAAAGTCCCGCGGATTCGTGCCTGAAGATTCTCCTCTGTTGCGTTCACGGGAAGGCGCGCAAACTCCTTTGCCAACAAGGCGAGAAAAGCGTCGAACACGGGGCCAATGGGGATCTCGTCGTAGCGCACCCCGAGATTTTTGGCGAGTTCGCGCGAGTCTTCGAGGCTCATTTGGGAGGTGTACTGCGAAGGCATCATGACGGCGCGCACCCGCTCTGATCCGAGCGCATCGCAAGCGATGCACAGTGTCAACGCCGAGTCGACCCCGCCTGAGAGGCCGACTAGCGCTCCCGGAAATCCGTTCTTCCCGACGTAGTCGCGTACCCCGAGGCAAAGCGCCTTGTAGACCTCGGCCTCGAGTGACACCTGCTCTGCGATCCCGCCTCGTTGCGGTTCGCCATCGACCACCGTCACGAATTCTAGCGTCTCCTCGAAAACCGGGAGCTGACACACCACCTCCCCTCGCCGGTCGAGCGCAAACGAGGCGCCGTCGAACACCAGCTCGTCCTGCCCCCCCACCATGTTGGCGTAAACGAGCGCCATACCCGTCTCGGTAACGCGTTCGCGCATCACGTCGTAGCGGGACTCTTGCTTGCGCATGTGATACGGCGAGGCGTTCAGCACGAGCAGGACCTGCGCGCCCGCCTCGCGGGCCGCCTGCGGCGCCTTCGCTCCCCAGGCATCCGCGCAGATGTTGATTCCGATACTGACGGCATCCGGCCGGGTCGTGAGCGGCCCCTGCGGCCCCCATGTGTCTTCGCAGATGTTTACGCCGAAGCGGGTCTCTCCCTCTTGAAAGACGCACGGAAGGTCGCCGGGCACGAAGTAGCGTTCCTCGTCGAACACGGTGTAGTTCGGCAGGACGTGCTTATAATACGTCCCCACGATCCGCCCGTCCTTTACGACGGATGCGGCGTTGTGGCGTTTCCCCTGATCTTCATGCGGATGCCCGACGACGAGAGTGATGCCGCGCACCTCGCGCGCCAGCTGCTGAAGCGCGGCGTTGCAGTCGCGATAGAAACCTCCGCGTAACAGAAGATCTTCGGGGGGGTAGCCGCACAGCGCGAGCTCCGGGGTAAGGATCAAGTCGGCGCCGGCGGTGCGAGCGCGGTCGCAATATCGGAGAATCTTGTCGGTGTTGCCGGCGAGGTCGCCGACGACACAGTTGATCTGGGCAATCGCGATCTTGACGATGCTCGCCATCCGGCAAGTTTACCATCGGTGGATGAGCCCTCGCGCTCGGGATGGTTCAATCGATTCTATAATCGGCAACCGTGAACGCCACCTGGGACCGGGTCGATTGAAGGAAGACACGCCCTTGGTCAAAGTTATCGATACGCTCCGGGGCATTGAGCCGCGAGCATGGAATGCGCTTGCCCCAGGGCATCCCTTCTTGCGCCACGAATTTCTCCATGCGCTCCATGAAACGGGTTGTGCCTGCGAGAGCACGGGTTGGTCGCCTTGCTATCTCACGCTGTGGCAGGGCGCGTCGCTCGTGGGTGCCATGCCGCTGTACGCCAAGTCGCATTCCTACGGCGAATACGTCTTCGACTGGGCATGGGCCGATGCTTATCACCGTAATGGACTTTCGTACTATCCCAAACTGCTCGGTGCAATCCCGTTTTCGCCCGTCACCGGACCCCGTCTGCTTGCGCGCGACGGCGAGACCCGGGCACTCCTCGTTCGTGCCGCCCTGCGGCTCTCGCTCGAAGTCTCGTCCCTACATGTGCTGTTTCCCACCGAACCCGAAGCTCGCGAGATGGAGACGGCGGGAATGATGCTGCGCCGCTCGGTCCAGTTTCATTGGGAAAACCGTGGCTACGCAAATTTCGACGAATTTCTCTCCGATCTCGCTTCCGCGAAGCGCAAGAAAATCCGACAGGAGAGGCGACGGGTAGAGGAAACAGGCGTGCACGTGCGACGGCTGGTCGGAGCCGAAATCCGCGATGAGGACTGGACCTTTTTCACCCGCTGCTACGACAACACCTACCGAGCGCATCACTCGACGCCTTACCTGAACCTGGAGTTCTTCCGGCGGCTTGGCAAGACGCTGCCCGAACATCTCCTCATGGTGCTCGCCGACCTCGACGGAAAACCGATCGCGAGCGCCCTCAATATTTTCTCGCCGGAAGTGCTGTACGGCCGTTACTGGGGCTCGGTCGGCCACTTCCCGCTGCTGCATTTCGAGGTGTGCTATTACCAGGCGCTGGATTTCTGCATAGAACGCGGCATCCGGGTCTTCGAGGGAGGCGCGCAAGGCGAACACAAGCTCGCGCGGGGCTTCATGCCGAACCCCACGTGGTCTGCGCACTGGTTACGCCATCCGGAGTTCGCTGACGCGGTGGAAAAGTTTCTTGCCAGAGAGTCGCAGGGGATCGAGCGCTACGTGAACGAACTCAACGAACGGAGCCCGTTCCGGGCAAAAAACTAGAAGCGCCTACTTGTTCTTGGGCAAGCCGCAGAGCAGCGCGGCGACTTGGCGCGGTGCCTGCTGGGCAGGCGCTGGATCCACCGCAACCGATGTCGCAAGAGCCGGCTTGTAGGGAGAGTTGAAAATCGGGTCGACATTCTTCGGGCCCTGAGCTGCTCGGGTCAATCGGTCGCGCTCTCGATCGCCTTGACGGGGGCGCTCCCGCGGCGCCGGGTCACGTCGGCTGGTTGACCTGCTCATCATCGAGGGCGCGACACTCAGATCGGGCTCGAATCCCGGAACGATCTTCCTCGGGATGCTGATCCGGATGGTCTTCTCGATCGCATCGAGCCGTTCATGCTCCTCGGCGCACACCAGCGAGATCGCCTCACCGCTCGCCCCGGCCCGGCCGGTGCGGCCGATGCGATGGACGTAATCCTCGGGCACGCCGGGGAGCTCGAAATTCACGACGTGGGGCAAGTCTGCGATATCAAGCCCGCGCGCTGCGACATCGGTCGCCACCAGCACGCGAACCTTTCCCGATTTGAAGTCGGCGAGCGCCTGAAGCCGTTCCGGCTGACTCTTGTCGCCATGGATGGCGGACGTGTGAATGCCGTCACGGTTGAGCTGGTACGCGAGGCGATTGGCGCCGATGCGGGTCGAAGTGAAGACGAGGACCTGGCGCAAATCGCGCGACTGCACGAGATACGCGAGCAGCTCGCGCTTGCGCTCGCGCCGTACAGGGTGCGCTACGTGCTGCACCAACTCGGCCGCGGTATTGAGGCGCGCCACCTGCACGAGCACCGGGTCGTGCAGGAACGAGTCGGCGAGCGTGCGAATGTCTCCGGACAGGGTAGCCGAAAACAACAGGTTCTGGCGCTGCTTGGGCAGGAGCGCCATGATGCGACGCACGTCCGGGATGAATCCCATGTCGAGCATGCGATCGGCTTCGTCGAGCACAAAAGCCTCGACTTGCTGCAGATTCACCGCCTTCTGCTGGACGTGGTCGAGGAGCCGGCCAGGAGTCGCGACCAGAAACTCGACGCCCTGGCGCAGAGCCGCCGTCTGCGGCTTCATATCGATCCCCCCGAACACCACGGTGCTGCGCAGGCCGACGTACTTCCCATAGGTGCGGACGCTCTCCTCCACCTGCGCCGCCAACTCCCGCGTCGGGGTAAGAATGAGCGCGCGTACCGGATGGCGTGCGGGAGAAGCGCTGGTATTGGCGTGCCGCGCGAACCGCTGCAGGAGCGGGAGCGTGAATCCCGCGGTCTTGCCGGTGCCGGTCTGTGCGCCCCCCAGGACGTCGCGACCCTGCAGCACCAGCGGGATCGCCTGCACCTGGATCGGCGTAGGCTCGACGTACCCTTGCTCCGCAACCGCTTTTAGCAATTCGGGCAGCAGGTCCAGTTCAGCAAAACTCGGCAAACGGATACTCTCCTTCCGCCCTGGGTCCGGGCCGAAGAAACTTCATTCGGTGGTGGTAAATCTGCGGACGAGGTGGATGACGATCCGGACCATTATAGCAAAGTAAGCTCGGCGGTCCGAATCAGCCAGTCCTGTGAAGCTCTAGCGCCCAGGCGACGTGCTCGCGCACCAGCGCCGACGGATCCTGCGCGCGCGAATGCAGCGCCGCGACCACGCGCTCGCTCGTGGGCGCATTGCCGAGTCCCACGGCGAGATTGCGCAGCCAGCGTTCGTAACCGACCCTCAGGATGGCGCTGCCGGACATGCGCTCGCGAAATTGGATTTCGTTCCACGCGAAGAGATCGACGAGCTCCACGTCATCCAGGCCATTGCGCACCCGAAAGTCCGCCTCGGGCGTGAACTGCGCGTAGCGGTTCCATGGGCAGACAAGCTGGCAGTCGTCGCAGCCGAAGACGCGGTTGCCGATTAACGGCCGCAATTCGACCGGAATACTCCCCTTCAACTCGATCGTGAGGTAGGAGATGCAGCGCCGAGCGTCGACGACATAGGGAGCGACAATCGCGTGCGTAGGGCAAACATCCAAGCACTTGGTGCAGCTGCCGCAATGCTCGCCCACCGGAGCATCCAAGGGAAGCGGCAGATCCGTGTAGATGTCCCCGAGAAAGAAGAACGAGCCCGCTTCGCGCGCGAGCAGCAGCGTGTGTTTGCCCCGCCAGCCGAGTCCCGCCTTGCGCGCCAGCTCCACTTCCATCACCGGTGCCGAATCGGTGAATACGCGATAACCGAAATCACCGATTTCGCCCCCAATCTTTTCCGCGAGCTGCCGCAGCCGCCCCCGCAGCACCTTGTGATAGTCGCGTCCAAGCGCATAACGTGCGACGAAGGCCTTGCTCCCGTCCGCAAGGATCCTCCAGCTGTCGGCCGCATCGGGTCGGTAGTCCATGCGCGCGGAAATGATGCGCAACGTGCCGGGAACGAGCGACGCCGGTCGCGTTCTTTTCCCACCGTGCTTTCGCATATAATCGAGTTCGCCAGCAAAACCCGATGCGAGCCATGCGGCGAGGCGAGGCTCAACCGCCGAGAGATCGGTGTCGGCGACTCCGACCGCCTGGAATCCCAGCTCACGCCCCCAGGATTTGATCGTCGCGGCGAGCATCGCAAGATCGGCGGGCCGCATTCGCCGCGCCCGGACTGCCTTCAGATGACCCATCCTCCAGATCATAGCCAGCCGCCGGCGAAGGCGCACTGGACAACCATCTATTCGCCGGACGAAGGCGCAACCGCGGGCCTCGGGGCAAAGCTCGCCGCCGGCATCGGCCCCGGCATGCGGATTTACCTGCGCGGCGACCTCGGCAGCGGGAAAACCACCCTGATTCGTGGCTTGTTGCGCGCCTTGGGCGTTAAAGATACCGTGAAGAGCCCTAGCTACGCTCTAGTTGAACTTTACGTGGTTTCTAGATTAAACTTGTACCACTTTGATTTTTATCGGTTCCTAGATGCTCGGGAGTTTGAGGATGCGGGTCTGGCCGACACCTTCCACGGCGCAGGAGTCTGCCTGGTGGAATGGCCGGAGCGGGCCGGCGATGCACTTCCTCGACCGGACCTTGAGCTTAGTTTGGCCTACGCGGGCTCAGGAAGGGAGATTCGTGTCAAAGCCTACAGCACAGCGGGGGAGCGGTGCCTAGCAAAATCCAAAGACGCCTGATCGCGTGTGCGACAGGGTTGCTGTGCTCGGCCCTCGGCGCTGTTCTGATCCTTTCGAATTCGCTTCTTGCCGCTGAACCGTCTTCGGAATCGATACGGGCGGTCCGCGTCTGGCCGGCGCAAGACTATACGCGCGTGACGGTCGAATCCGGCCAGGCGCTGAAGCACAACCTGCTCAGGGTCCGCAATCCGGAGCGGCTCGTGCTCGATCTAGAAGATGTCGATCTGC
>DATHHZ010000209.1:0-2564 GCA_035316965.1 Burkholderiales bacterium
CTCGTCCGGGTCGGGAAAGAGCTGCTGCTTGCCGGGGACGGCGTCCGGGATGTCGTGCCCCTGGAAGGCGCAGCCGCAGCACAGTACCCAGCAACCGCCTTCGCGGGCGATGTGCTGCATCGTCGCGATCGAGCGCTCGCCGCTGTCGTAGGTCGGCGCGACATAGAGTTCGACCCCCTGCGCGTACAGGGCGCAGCGCGCGAGCGGCATGTAGCTCTCCCAGCAGATCAGCGCGCCGACGCGCCCGCAGGGCGTGTCGACGGGTTTCAGGCCGGTGGCGTCGCCGAAGCCCCAGACCATGCGCTCCGGGCTGGTCGGCATGACCTTGCGATGCCGGTTCAGCAGCGCGCCGTCGGGCCCGATCACCACGACCGTGTTGTACAACGTGGTCCGGCTGAAATCGGAGTCGAGCTCGTGGATGCCGCACACAACGCTGACCTGGTGGCGCCTGGCAGCCTCGCGGAGGGGCGCCAGGTCGTCTCCGGCCAGGTTGACCGAGTTGGCTCGCAACAGCGAATGCAGCCGCTCGCTCAAGACCATGTCGCCGCCGGGCCGAAGCCGCCAGATCCAGGCCGGATACCCGGGAACGAAGGCTTCGGGAAAGACGATCAGGCACGCCCCGGCCTGCGCGGCTTCGTCGATCGCGGCCACCGCCTTGGCGAGCGTCGCCGCGCGATCGAGGAACACCGGCGCTTGTTGAACGATGGCGACGCGCGACATGGCTGGAGCTTGCTAGGAGATGTCTTCGTGCAGGCAGAGGATGTTGCCTTCGGGGTCCTGGAACCACGCGGCCTTTTCCGAGCCGAGCACGGCGACGTGATCGACCGTCTTGAAGCCCGGCAAATCGTAGTCGGCGAACACGACGCCGCGCGCCTCGAGCGCGCGGATCGCGGTGACGATGTCCTTGACCTGGAAGCTCAGCGTCGAGTGCGTGGCCTTGGTTCCGCCGGGTTTCGGGAAGAGCGCGAGCTCGGTTCCTCCGCAGCGGTATACGAATTTGCCGCTGAGCTTGGGCCCGACGGGCTCGAGCCCGAGCTGCTCGCCGTAGAAGCGCCTGGCGCGCTCGATATCGATGACCGGAAGCATGCAACTGATCTGCGTGCCTTTCAGCACGTTGCTGCGGGGTGCGGGTGCGTTCATGTCGCCTCCTTGAGGTTTCGGAAAAAGCCGGACTTACGGTCCGGGCAGGTGCGGCCTATACTCCGCCCGAAGGGCACTACGGCGCCATACGTGTTTCCACGTAGTCGCTCGAGCTTGCAGGGAGCCCATGGCCGCAGAACGCATCGCCGAACAAGGCTTGAAGCTGCTGAACGAGATCGCGGCCGAAGCCTGGAGCCTGGAGAGTTTCGCCAGCTCGGGGCTGGACCGGCTGCCGCGCCTGGTCGCCTCCGAAGTGACCACGCTCAGCATCTGCGACCTCGCCCGCGGCCGCCGCACGGTGTTCAGCGCTCCCAATCGCGTCTTCTCCGCCGGCGAGCGCGCCTCGTTCGACGCGCACTTCCACGAGCATCCGCTCGTGCTCTACCACTCGAAGACGCCGGGCGGCACCACGCACCGCATCAGCGATTCGCTCACGAGCTCGCAGTTCCGGCGAACTCCGCTCTACGCCGACTACTACCGCTGCGTCGGCATCGACCACGTGATGGCGCTGCCGCTGTACGTGGACCGGCGCTTTCTCGTGAGCTTCGTGTTCAACCGCAAGCGCCGCGATTTCGACGAAGCGGAGCGCGACGCGCTCGACCTGTTGCGGCCGCAGCTCGCCGCGCTGTTCGGACAGGCCTTGTCGCAGGAGCGCACGCGTTCGCTGCTCTCGCAGCTCGATTCGCTGGCGACCCCGGATGGCTGGAGCGCGATCGAACTGGACGGCGAGCGGCGCCTGGCGCGCGCCTCCGAGGCGACGCGGGAGCGCATCAAGGCGTGCTGGCCGCACTGGAAGGGCGCCGAGGGCGCGCGGCTCCCGGAAGTCGTGGATCGTTGGATGCAGGAACGCCTCGAAGCAGCGGAAAATCTCGCCGGCACCGCGGCGAGCGGCTCGCTCACCGTCGGGCGAAGCGGGAGGGCACTGCGCGTGCGGCTCGTGCCCAATCCGGCGACGGGCGGCGGCTTTCTGCTCTTCGTCAGCCTGGCGGTCGAGGCCGATTTTCCGGCATCCGCCGCGGGGGCGGCTCTCACTCCGCGCGAGCGCGAGGTGCTGCAGTGGGCTGCGGCGGGCAAGACCAACGTGGAAATCGGCGCGATTCTCGACATGAGTCCGCGCACGGTGGAGAAGCATTTCGAGCACGTTTTCGAAAAACTCGGCGTGGAGACGCGCATGGCGGCCGTGATGCGCCTGCTGGCGGGTTCGCCGCAGCGTTGATCGGCTCGTGTTTCCCATACACACAGGCAGGCCCGCGACGATCGCGCCCAAGGGCATGGTCGCCTCGCCGCACTCGCTCGCCTCCGCGGCGGGCGTCGACGCGCTTCGCGCCGGAGGCTCGGCGGTGGACGCCGCGATCGCGACGGGCGCCGCGCTTTCGGTGCTTTACCCGCACATGACCGGCGTCGGCGGCGACGCGTTTTGGCTG
>DATHHZ010000210.1:0-4880 GCA_035316965.1 Burkholderiales bacterium
CGACTCCTATCAGGAGCAGGTGCTCTGTTTCACGAACAATATTCCACAGCGTGACGGCGGCACTCACCTGACGGGCTTGCGAGCCGCCATGACCCGCGGTTTAAATCAATATATCGAATCGAACGAAATCGCCAAGAAGGCCAAGGTCGAGACCACCGGAGACGATATGCGTGAAGGCCTGTCATGCGTGCTCTCGATCAAGGTGCCCGAGCCGAAATTCTCGTCGCAAACGAAGGACAAGCTCGTTTCCTCTGAAGTGGGGCCGGTGGTCCAGGAGCTCGTAGGCGAAAAACTGAAGAATTTTCTCCTCGAGCGGCCGAACGATGCCCGGATCATTTGCGGCAAGATCGTGGATGCGGCGCGTGCGCGTGAAGCTGCGCGCAAGGCGCGGGAGATGACGCGCCGCAAAGGCGTCCTCGACTCGTTCGGGCTATCCGCCAAGCTCGCCGACTGTCAGGAGAAGGACCCAGCACTCTGCGAGCTCTACATCGTCGAGGGCGACTCAGCTGGCGGTTCGGCTAAACAAGGTCGCGATCGCAAGTTCCAGGCCATCTTGCCGTTGAAAGGTAAGATACTGAACGTCGAAAAAGCGCGGTTCGACAAACTGATCTCCTCTCAGGAGATCGTGACCTTGATCCAGACTTTGGGCACAGGGATAGGCAAGGACGAGTACGATATCTCGAAACTGCGCTACCACCGTATCATCATCATGACTGACGCCGATGTCGATGGCGCGCATATTCGCACGCTGTTGCTTACGTTTTTCTATCGACAGATGCCGGAGCTCGTTGAGCATGGACACGTATACATCGCGCAACCCCCTCTCTACAAGGTGAAGCTGGGCAAGCAGGAACGCTATTTCAAGGACGACCACGAGCGTGCGCAGTTCATGCTCGCACAGGCTCTGGTGGGAGCGTCTCTCGCGCCCAGAAAGGGAGGGCAAGCAATCGAGGGCAAGACGCTTGAGCAGCTCGCCAAGGCCTACCTATTTGCCGAGGCGGTGGTGGTGCGAGCCTCGAAGATCATCGACGTCGAGGCCTTGGCCGCGCTCATGCGTGGCGTTAAAGTCGATCTTTCCAATCCGCAGTCTGCGGGGGCGAGCGCGCTCCGGCTCAAACAGGCCATGGCTGCCAAAGGGAACGGGGTCAATGTAACCGCGCGCTACGACGGCAAGAACGAGCGCCACCAACTGGTGATCGAGCGGACCCACCACGGAAATGTCCGAACGAGCGTGCTCGACGATGACTTTCTATCGTCGGGAGACTACCAGCAACTCAACCGGATCGCGCAGCTACTGCAGGGCCTCATCGGGCCTGGTGCTGTGATCAAGCGCGAGGACAAGGAAGAAGGGGTTGCCGATTTTCCGCAAGCCATGAAGTGGCTGCTCGGAGAAGTCGAGCGCAGTGCGGCGATCCAGCGCTACAAGGGCCTCGGAGAGATGAATCCGGAGCAACTTTGGGAGACTACGATGGATCCGCAGTCTCGGCGGCTGCTCAAAGTGCAGATCGAAGACGGGATCGCCGCGGATGAGATCTTCACCAAGCTGATGGGCGACGACGTCGAGCCCCGGCGGTTGTTCATCGAGCAGAACGCGTTGGTCGCCCGGCTTGACGTCTGAAAGCCGCCCGCGATTGCGGGCGCCGGTATCTAAGCCGCTTTCTTGTTTCGAACCGCCCGCCCGCGATTGGCAGGTCGCTTCGCACGCGTCTTGCTCTCTGTTTTCGACTTCGTTGGGGTTCTTTCGGGTGCCGTGGCCGTCGCAGACGGGCGCGTGGTAGCTCGCGCCGCGCGAGGCGCAAACTCGAACCCCACCTTGCCGTCTGCGCCGCGCACCAAGAACGCCGAAAACGGTCTGCCTTTCCGGGAGATGAATCGGTGCAAAAGATCGGTCCTTCCCGTCGCGAGTAACTTCCGTATCTCCTCGGGCTCGACGGGTCGCTGCAAGATGACGCGTCCGGAGCGAAAGTCGCAGCGCCGCTCGGGGTTGACGCTGTTCTCGCAGACGTAGGCCATCGGCTGCTCGAACACTCGGCCGCCGCATTTTGGGCAGGGGCCGAGCGGCGTCAGCGCTGAAAAGTCCACTTTCGCCGCAGTGCCGTCGGCATCCGCCTGCTGCCCAAAGTCGAACTCGGCGCGAAACTCGGGCGTAAGCCGCACCATCGCGGCAAACGGCTTGCCGACGCGGCTGCGGAAACCCGTCAAGGGCCCCACCGAGCGCTTGGCGATCAGCGTCTCGATTTCCTCGGGAGCGAACTCGCGGCTCGACACGACTTTCCAGATCGCAAAGTCGCACTTCTGGCACTTGAACTTGCGATAGGTCTCCTGCACCTTACCCCCACACTTGGGACACGGAGTCTTCAGGGTGAGGAACACGGTATCGGGGATGTCACCGTGCTTGATGCGCGAAACCATCTCGCGGGTGAGATCGACGATGTGTTCCATGAACGCGCTGCGCGGAAGATCCCCGTGCTCCATCTGCTTGAGTTTGAATTCCCAGTTCCCGGTTAGCTCCGGAGAGCACAGCTCGTTCACCCCAAAGTGGCGCAACGCGAAGAGGAGCGACGACGCCTTCGGCGTCGGCTGGAGCTCGCGACCGATGCGGTGCACATAGTCCTCGTAAATCAGACCCTCGATGATCTGCGCGCGGGTTGCCGGAGTACCCAATCCCTTCTCGCTCATGGCTTCGCGCAGCTCCTCGTCTTCGACCAGTTTTCCGGCGCCTTCCATCGCCGAGAGCAGCGTGGCTTCCGTGAAGCGGGCCGGCGGCTTGGTCCGAATGGCGCGAACATCCACCTCACGCGTGCGCACTCTTTCTTCGTTCTCGATTGCAACGAGGCTCGGCGATTCGCCCGTTTCGGCTTCTTTGCCGTAGACTTGGAGCCAGCCGGCTTGGGTCATCACTCGGCCCTCGGTCTTGAACCCTTCGCCTTCGACGCGGGTGATTCGCGTCGTGACGAGATATTCCGCTGCCGGGAAGAACACCGCGAGAAAGCGCTTCACGACCAGATCGTAAAGCTTCCCTTCCGCCTCGGAGAGATGCCCCGGCCTCTGGATCGTGGGGATGATCGCGAAGTGGTCGGAGATCTTCTTGTTGTCGAATATGCGTTTGTTCGGCTTGACCCAGCCTTTCTTGAGTATCTGAGCCGCGTGGCGCGCGTAGCCCGATTTCTGCGCCACGAATGCGTCAAGCGTCTTCTTCACCGTACCGAGATAGTCCTCCGGTAATGCGCGCGAATCGGTCCTCGGATAGGTAAGGGCCTTGTGTCTTTCGTAGAGCGCTTGGGCGAGCGCGAGCGTAGTTTTTGCTGAGAAGCCGAAACGGCCGTTCGCTTCGCGCTGCAGGCTCGTCAGGTCATAGAGAAGAGGAGAGAGCTGCGAGGCAGGCTTCGCCTCCTCGGTGGCAACGCCCGGCTTTCCCAGGCATTTCGCGCCGATGGCGGCGGCCCGTTTGTCCTCCCACAATCTCTCGGGTCTTGCCTCGGCGTCCTCTTTTTCCTTTTGAAATTTTTCGTCGAACCAGCGACCGGTGTACTCGCCGGCCGCGGCGGCAAACGTCGCGTGGATTTCCCAATAGTCGCGCGCCTTGAAACTGCGTATGCGATCCTCGCGCTCCACGAGAATTGCGAGCGTCGGCGTCTGCACTCGGCCGACCGTTGTCTTGTAAAAGCCGCCTTCCTTCGAGTTGAAGGCGGTCATGGCGCGCGTGCCGTTGATGCCGATGAGCCAATCCGACTCGGAGCGGCACAGCGCCGCGTCGGCGAGAGGGCGCAACTCGCGGTCCTTGCGCAGCTGTTCGAAACCTTCCTTGATGGAGTTTTGCGTCATCGACTGCAGCCACAAACGCTCGATCGGTTTCGTGTTGCCGGCATGCCGGACGATATACCGGAAAATCAACTCGCCTTCCCTACCCGCGTCGCAGGCGTTTATCACGCCGGTCAAGTCCTTACGTCGAAGCAACTTGACGAGGAGTTTGAGGCGTTCCTCAGTGCGCTCGATCGGCTTCAGATCGAAGTGCGGTGGGATTACAGGCAGGTGGGCAAAAGACCACTTCCCTCGTTTGACCTCCACGCCTTCGGGCGGAACGAGCTCGAGCAGATGGCCGATCGCCGACGAAAGTACGTAGTCCCGACTTTCGTAGTAGTCGCCGTGGCGCGTAAAGCCACCCAAAGTGCGCGCGATGTCATTCGCCACTGAGGGCTTTTCGGCGATGATGAGTTTCTTGGCCACTGAGAAGAAGAGATTGCGAAAAGAACGGCCGACAGGATTCGAGGCCGTCTCTACGCGAAGCGCAGAATGATAAGTGTAATCGGAACGTGAAGCAAGAAACTGTCGCGCGCGAAGGCCGAGTCCATCTCGGGAGCTCGGCTCGATACTAGTGCGTCTGGCGCTTCTCGCCGTCGGGTATCAACTCGTCGAGAATCAGGGCGTCTACATTGCCCCGGCGCGTCCATAGCACCATCAGTACGATCACCTTGAGCTTGTCCAAACCCACAACGTCGTTGGGTAAGGCCATCCCGCGCTCGATGATGAGTTCGCGCAGCAGCGGGGTGAGGATTTTTGCCCCCTCAAGAAAAGCAATGAAGCCTCGGCTTTCCAACGACAACTTGGTTGCTTCGTCTGCAGAATAGCCGCGGAAGGATTGTCGTGTGTCCAGGGATTCCGGAAGGGCTTCCTTGGGAAGATCCGTGAGGGTATTCAGCCATTCCAGCGCGTCCTCGATGTCGTCGTTCTCGAAGCCCGCCGCATGCAGCTTGCGCTCGAGCGTATCCTGATCGGGGTAAGTTTCGGTCTGGTAGTAATTCTCGAAAAGGTATACGAGTACGTCGAACATTCGCTATGAATCCTCAGCGGACACGTTGGTATAGACCTCCGGGGAGGCC
>DATHHZ010000211.1:0-2116 GCA_035316965.1 Burkholderiales bacterium
CATCCGCGAGGGGCTGCTCGACGATTCGGTGCGGGTCGACACGCGCGGCGGCCGATTGACGATACGCTGGGCGGGCGGGGAGAATGATCCAACCTGCACGGTATGGATGACCGGTCCGGCCGTATCCGTGTTCGAAGGGGAGATCGAAATTGAAAGCTGACGACGTCGCGCGCTACCTGCGGGAAAATCCCGGCTTCTTCGAAAGCTACGCCGACATGCTCGCCGAGATCACCGTTCCGCATCCGCACGGCGGGCGCGCCATCCCGCTCTCGGACCGCCAGATGCTCAGCTTGCGCGAGAAAAGCAGAGCGCTCGAGTCGCGCCTCACCGAACTCCTGCAGATCGGCGAGGAGAACGACGCGATCGGCGAGAAAATGCACCGCCTGAGCCTCGCGCTGCTTTCCGCGCCCGACCTGCAAAGTCTCCTGTCCGTGCTCTACCTGCACTTGCACGAGGATTTTGCCGTGCCGCACTCCGCGCTGCGGATCTGGGGCGCGGGAGGCGAGGCCTTCCGGGGCGCGGGGGATGCCGCGGAGTTCCGTGCGGTCGGCGAACAGCTGAAGCGCTACGCGGCCTCGTTGTCGCAGCCTTTCTGTGGCCCGAGCGGAGACGCCGAGGCCGCGGCCTGGTTCGGCGAGGGGGCCTCGCACGTTCGCTCGGTGGCTCACATGGCCCTGCGCGACAAGGAGTGCTTCGGAATGCTTGCGCTCGGCAGCGAGGACGTGCTGCGTTTCTATCCCGAGATGGGCACGCTGTATCTGAAGCGCATGGGCGAGCTCGCGGGCGCGGCCCTGCTGAGATTTCTCTAGCCGCGGCCGGCGGGAATGGCGCAGGACTCCCGCCTCAGGCTGCTCGAAGAGTTCCTCGATCAGCTCGCGCACCAGCGGCGGCTGAGCGCGGGAACGGCGCGCAATTACCGCCGTGCGGTCGAAGAGCTCTTCGCCTTGAACGACGGTGTGTCCCTGAGGAGACTACAAGCGCAGCACATGCGGCGCACCGTGTCGCAGCTGCACTCCCGGGGAATCTCCGGCCGGACCATCGCGTACATGCTCTCCGGCTGGCGTGGCTTCTTCAATTGGCTCGTCAAGCACCGCGGCTTTCCCCACAACCCCTGTGCCGGCCTGCGCGCGCCGAAAAGCCCCAAGGGGTTGCCCAAGGCGCTCTCTCCTGACCTCATGGCGCGGCTGTTGGAGACCCCGACGGACGGATCCGCGCAATCGCGGGATAAAGCCATGTTCGAATTGCTCTACTCCTCGGGACTGCGGCTTGCCGAGCTGGTGAGCCTCGATGCCATGGACGGCGAGGGCATGCTGCGGCAGGCGGAAGTCACCGTGACGGGCAAGGGTGCGAAGACGCGCACCGTGCCGGTGGGAAGAAAAGCCTGCACCGCAATCGCAGCCTGGCTCGCCGAGCGGGCCAAGCTCGCAAGGCCCGGGGAAACGGCGCTTTTCGTGGGCGCGCGCGGGCGGCGCATCAGCCCCACCTCGGTGCGCTACGCTCTTGCGCATTGGGCGCGGCGTCTCGGCTTGCCGCAGCACGTTCACCCGCATATGCTGCGCCACTCCTTCGCCACGCACCTGCTCCAGTCGTCAGGAGACCTGCGCGCGGTGCAGGAAATGCTCGGTCATTCGAGTATCTCGACGACGCAGGTCTACACCCATCTTGACTTCCAGCACCTCGCCAAGGCTTATGATGCCGCGCACCCGAGAGCGAAAAGGAAAACGGCGGTGCCGGTGAAAAAGCCGTGAGCGAAGCGTCTTCCGTCCCGGCGCTGAGGGAGCTTTTTCTTCGATTCACGCAGGTCTCACTGTCCGGATTCGGTGGCGTGATGCCGTTTGCGCGCCGTATGCTGGTCGAAGAGCGCCGTTGGCTGAGCCCCGAGGAATTCACCGATGTCCTGAGCCTGTGCCAGTTGCTCCCCGGGCCCAACATCGTCAACGTCGCCGTTTGCGTCGGGGCGCGCTATCACGGCGTACGGGGAGCCGTCGCCGCATTCGCCGGGTTGATGACGGCGCCGTTCTTCATCGTGCTCGCGCTGGGTGCGCTCTACACCGAGTACGGCCGTCTTCCGGCGGTTTCGGCGCTGTTCCACGGGATTTCCGCCGCGGCGGCGGGT
>DATHHZ010000212.1:0-5055 GCA_035316965.1 Burkholderiales bacterium
CGTGATCCCGGCCCTAGCGCTTCTGGTCTACGTCGCGCTCGAGCGCGATCTGTCACCGCTCAAGCGCCTGCACTGGGCGCCGGGGCTCGCCGCGTTCGGCGCGATCGCCCTGCCGTGGTTCGTGCTGGCGCAGCAGAGGAACCCCGAGTTTTTTGATTTCTTTTTCATCCGCGAGCACTTTGAGCGCTACCTGCTGCCGGATCACCACCGCCCCGGTCCATGGTGGTACTTCGTTCCCGTGCTGCTCGTCGGGCTGCTGCCCTGGACGCCGAGCATCCCCGCGGCGTTTGCAAGAGCGTGGAGGGCTTCGGCTCCTCCGGGCTTCAACATCGATCGCTTTCTCGTCATCTGGACCGGCGTGGTGGTGGTCTTCTTCAGCGCGTCGCACTCGAAGCTGCCGGGTTACGTTCTGCCAGCGGTTCCGGCGATCCTGCTCCTTTTTGCCCGGCACTATCCGGCCCTTTCCGAACGCGCGCGGCGCGCGCCTGCCGTTGCTTGCATCGCGAGCGGCCTCGCCCTGGGCTCGCTCGCAGCCGCGCTCACTTATCTGGACGGGCACCTGCCGTGGACGGCGCTCGACGCGCCCTACGCGATCTGGCTGCTCGTGGCGGGATTGGTCTTGTCCGCGGCGGGGCTCGCCGCACTCCGCTTGCATCGCCGCGCAACGGACGAAGCCTCCATCGCGGTCGTCGGCCTGGGCAGCCTGCTCGCCGTCCAGATTGCGCTCTCGGGCACGCATGTTCTCGACGAGCACTACTCTTCGGAGCGGCTCATGGAAGCCGTGGTCGGAGATAAGCTGCGGTTTCCGCGCGAGCCGCCCTTCTACAGCGTGGCGAGCTTCGATCAGAGTGTCCCCTTCTATCTCGGCCGCCCCGTGACCCTGGTCGGCTACAAGGACGAGCTCGCGCCGGGCATCGCCTCCGAGCCGGGAAAATACGTCGCGTCGGTCGAGGAGTTTCTGGCGCGCTGGGACGGGCACGGCGAAGCTTTCGCGATCATGACGCCGCATTTCTACGAGAAACTCAGGCAGCAGGGGCTCCCGGGGCACGTCCTGGCGCGCGATGCGCGCCGTATCATCGTCGCGAGACGCTAGCCGCGGCGGCTCGCGACGGGCTTACTGCGGCTCGATCCTGGCGAGCCTCACGTATTTGCCCCATTTCTCTGTTTCCGCCTTGATCAGGGCCGCCATCGACTCGGAGTTGCCCGGAAACGGATCGGTCGCAACGTTCTCGAGAAACTTGCGCGTTTCCTCGCTCGCCGAGATCTGGTTGAACCAGGCGGCGAGCCGGTCGACGATAGCGCGGGGCGTGCCGGCCGGAACGACGACTCCGAACCAGGGCGTGAGGTCGTAGCCTGGGAAGCCCGACTCCGCCAGGGTGGGCACCTCCGGCAGCATGCTCAGGCGAGTCGCCGAAGTGAGCGCAAGCATTCGGATGCGGCCCGCGCGTGCCTGCGCCATGAGGAAAGTCACGTCGTAGGACATGAAGTCCACTTCTCCGCCTAGCAGGTCGCTCAACGCGTTTGGAGCGGCTTTGTACGGGATGTGCGTGCTCTTCAGACCCGCCATTTCCTTGTACAGCTCTGCGGCGACGAGGCCCGTGTTGGAGCCGGTGGCGTAATTGCCGTCGCCCGGCTTCTTCTTCAGGTACTCGGTCAGCTCGGCGATCGAATGGATCGGCCTTTTCGCATCCACCGCGATCGCGAAGCTCAGTTTCGCGAGCGTCGTGACGGGCGTGAAATCCCTGACAGGGTCGAAGGAGAGCTGCTTGAAGATGTGCCGCGCCGCGGCGAGCGTGGAGCTGGCCGGCGTGATCATGATGGTGTGGCCGTCGGGTTTCGCGCGCGCGACGTATTCAGTGGCGATGTTTCCCTGCGCACCCACCTTGTTCTCGACGAGAACGGGTTTGCCCGCGAGCCTGGCCAGCCTGTCGCTGTAGTAGCGCACCAGGATGTCGGCGCCGGATCCGGCGGCGAAGTTGCAGATCGAGCGGATCTCGCGCGCCGGATAGTCCTGCGCGGCGGCTGGCAGCGGCGACAGCGCGACGGGGACGAAACCCAGCAACAGGACCGTGCTTCGCAGCGTGTGGCTCATCCCATTCTCCGGATCGCTAGACGTCCAGTTCCGGATAATGCCTGAAGATGCCCTGCTGGTTGAAGGGGATCCGCCGCCTCGACGCGAGGTAGGCGGCGATGCGCGGCCGCGCCGCGACGCGGTCGTGCAGCGCGACTTGCCGCTGGTACTTCGCCTCCAGCCTCTGCATCGCACCGGGGAAGGCATAGCGCAAGCCGGCGATCATCTGGAAAAGCGACAGGTCGGCGTAGGAAAATGCCTTGCCGAGCAACCAGCCGCCTCTTTCGCGTTCGAGCACCCGCTCGAAGTAGCCGAGGAATTTCGGCAGGCGCTCGGTGGTGAAGTTCGCGGCGCGGCGCTTGGCCTCCGGCTTCTGGTCCTCGTAATAGAACGCGCCGCCAAGGGGGTGGTGTACGTCGTGCACTTCGACAAGCCAGTCGCTGATCGTGAGCTGGAGCTGGTGCGTCCAGAGACGCGCCGCCTCGCTCTTCGGGGCGAGGCCGTGGCGCGGGGCGAGCCAGAGGAGAATGTTCGCCGTCTGCGCGATCACCAGTTTCCCCGCTTTCAGAAACGGCGGAGCGAACGGCAGGCGTCCGTCGGATTTGCCTTCCAGGAAGCGCGTCAGCGCCTGGACTCCACGCTGCGGCGTTCGCGCGACATCGATGTAGTCGGCGCCCGCTTCCTCCAGCGCGAGCCGCACGAATTCTCCGCGGCCTTGTATCGAAGGCCAGTAATAGAGCTCGTAGTGCATGGGGTTCTCCAACGGTCTCAAGGATTCAAGATGGATGGCGTGATTCGCTGCGAACAACGGGCGTCGTGGGCAGGCCCCAACCGGGACGCGCGCGAAACAGGAGAAAGAGCGCGATCCCGGCCGTCACCAGGCTCCAGGCGATGCCGTTGACGAACGCCGCGCGGTAGGACCCGGTCATGTCGAAAATCCAGCCGGGCATCCACCCGCCGAGCGCCATGCCGACGAGCGTCGCCATGATCACCGTGCCGGTACGCGAGCCCGCTTCGCGCGGTGAGAAGTGCTCGCGCACGATAAGGGGGTAGGAAGGCACGATACCTCCCTGAAAGAGGCCGAAGAGCGCCGAGACTACGTAGAGCGCGACCAGACCGTCGAAGGGCAGGAACAGCGCGAGCGCGGTTGCCTGGAGAGCGGCGCCCAGCAGCAGCGTGCGCAATCCCCCGATTCGGTCGGCGATCCAGCCCGAGGCGAGGCGGCTGACAATGCCGAACCCCATCATCAGCGCGAGCATCTCGGCGCCACGCGCGGCGGGAAAGCCCAGATCCGCGCAGTACGCGACCATGTGCACCTGCGGCATGGACATCGCGACGCAGCACGCGACCCCTGACACGCACAGCAACCCCTGCAGCCGGTTGGGGGAGAACCCGAGCGGCCGCTCGAGGTTCGACGACGCTCCCCGCGCGCCCGCACCCGCCGGCGCGAGCCCGGAGATCGCGGGCGGTTTCCGGCGGAGGGCGAGCGCAAACAACGGCATCGCGAGCAAACAGATCAGGCCGGTCCCCATGTAGGTCGCGCGCCAGCCGGCGGTGTCGATGAATTGCTGCATGAGGGGCGGCCACACCGTGCCCGCGAGGTAGTTGCCGCTCATCACGATCGCCACCGCGACGCCGCGCCGGCGCGTGAACCACAGGGTGATGTCCGCGACCAGCGGAACAAACGTGCCTGAAGTTCCGACCCCGATCAGCAACCCGTGGATCGCGGTGAACTGAAAGAGGTTCTGCACGAAACTCGCGGCGATGAAACCAAGGCCAAGGCACACTGATCCGATCATCACCGGGACGATTACGCCGAAGCGGTCGGAGAGTTTCCCCATGAGGATGCCGCCGAAGCCGAAGCCGATCATGGTGAGCGTGAAGGGAAGCGAGGCATCACCTCGCGCGATCCCGAACTCGGCCTGGAGCGGCGGCAGGACGACCGCCATCGAGTACATTCCCGCGCCGCCGATCGTCATCAAGGCGAGCGCGACCCAAAGGCGCGTCCAGGCGTACGGGGAATCGGCGCCTTGCGATGTCGGGAGGGTTCTCATGTCGGGCGGGCTCTGCGCAGCGTGAACGCGAGCAGTGCTGCGGTCACCGCGAGGAGCACCAGAGCGGAAAGGGCGAGCGACCAGTGGATGCCGATGAGCCCGCCCACGACGCCGATCGTGATGCCGGAGAAGGCGCGCATGCCGAGGGCGGACAGGATATAGAGGCCGATCACGCGGCCGCGAATCGGCGCCGGCGCGTGCAGCTGCACCAGCGTTTGCGCCATGGCGTTGAACGAAAGCTCGAGGAAGCCCACGGCGAACAGGATCGCGAGCGCGAGCGCGTAGGACGTCGAGGCGGCGAAGCCGCCGATGGCGCAGCACCACAGCATCGCGAGCAGCAGGGCCGTGCGCGGTTTGGCCTGCAGTAGGCCGCGGCTCTCGAGCAGGAATCCCGCGAACAGCGCTCCCGCGGCGTCGGCGGCGAGCAGCATGCTGTAGGACAGGTCGGGATCGCCGTGGCCGAGGTCGTGCGCGAACTCCGGCATCTGCGGCTGATAGCCGTTTCCGACGAAGAACGACGCGACCCCCGCGAGCAGGATCATCGAGACGATGGTGCGGTTTCCGGAAATGTCGCGGATCGTGGAAAAGATGTCGCTGAACCCCTTCACCGCGCGCACCGGCGCCGGCGCGCCTTTCCTGAAGCGCGGCCCGTAGGGCGCCTTCCGCAGCCACAATACGAGCGGGAGATAGATCAGCGCGTTCAGCAAGAGGCCGTACGCCGGCCCGAAGGCGAGCAGGAAAACCCCGCCCACAGCAGGGCCGAAGAGCAGCCCGAGATAGCGCGCCGTGGCCGACAGGCGCACCGCGCTCTGGAGATTCGCCGTGCCGACGATATCGTGGATCAGGAGCTGCGCGGAAGGGTGCCAGAACACGCCCGCGAACCCGTGTATCACGAGGAGCGCCGCGGCGTGCCACATCTCCAGCGTGTCG
>DATHHZ010000213.1:0-7701 GCA_035316965.1 Burkholderiales bacterium
GCGGCGCCCGCGAGCATCAGCCTGCGGGCTGTCGTCATGACTTCGCTCCCGCTGGAGCCGCCTTGGGCTGGTCAGGCTTGCCGTAGGCGGTGCCCCAGCCCCAGACTTCCGAGCCTTTGCCGCGCTTGAACACTCGCTGGCGATAAATGTCGGCGATCACGTCTCCGTCCCCGCCCAGAAGCGCCTTGGTCGAGCACATCTCGGCGCAGGCCGGGAGCTTGCCTTGCGCGAGGCGGTTGGACCCGTACTTCGCGAATTCTTCTTTCGACAAGTCCTTTTCCGGACCCCCGGCGCAGAAAGTGCATTTGTCCATCTTGCCGCGCAGGCCGAAGGCTCCGGCCTGAGGGAACTGCGGCGCCCCGAACGGACAGGCGTAAAAGCAGTAGCCGCAGCCGATGCACAGGTCCTTGTCGTGCAGCACCACGCCCTCGTCAGTGCGGTAGAAGCAGTCCACCGGGCACACCGCCATGCACGGCGCGTCCGAGCAGTGCATGCAGGCGACCGAGATCGACTTCTCGGCGCCCACGACGCCGTCGTTGATGGTCACGACGCGGCGGCGGTTTACCCCCCAGGGAACCTCGTTCTCGTTCTTGCAGGCGGTCACGCAACCGTTGCACTCGATGCAGCGCTCGGCGTCGCACAGGAATTTCATTCTCGCCATGGTTGTCTCCTCTTTTCCTCGCTATGCCCGCTCGATCTGGCAGACTGTGGTCTTGGATTCCTGCATCATCGTGACGCGGTCGTAGCCGTAGGTCGTCGCGGTGTTGACCGCCTCGCCGCGCACGATCGGTGCCGCCCCATCCGGGTAGTGAGGCAGCATGTCCTTGCCCTGCCACCAGCCGGAGAAGTGGAACGGGATGAAGGCATGGTCGGGCCCGACGCCTTCGGTGATCTTGGCAGTGACCTTGATCCGCGCCCCCGTCGGCGTCTTCACCCAGACCTGCTCCCCGTTCCTGATGTGGCGATCGGCCGCGGCCTTCGGATTGATCTCGACGAAATTTTCCTGCATCAGCTCGGCGAGCCACGGGTTGGAGCGAGTCTCCTCGCCGCCGCCCTCGTACTCGACGAGGCGCCCGCTCGTGAGAACGATCGGGAAGTCCTTGCCGATGTTCTTGTTCCTGTCCTGCACCGACTTGAACAGCGTCGGCAGGCGCCAGAACACCTTGACGTCGTCGTGGGTCGGATACTTGTCGACGAGGTCCGCGCGGATGCCGTACAGCGGCTCGCGGTGCTGCGGGATGCCGTCGGGGAAGTTCCACACGATCGCGCGCGCCTTGGCGTTGCCGAAGGGATGGCAGCCGTGGTTCTTCATCGTCACGCGGATGATGCCGCCGGAAAGGTCGGTCGCCCAGGTCTTGCCTTCCGCTTCCTTCTTCTCCTCGTCGGTCAGCTCATCCCACCAGCCCAGCTTTTTCAGCAGCACGTGGTCGAACTGCGGGTGACCGGTGGTAATGTCCGCACCCTTGGGATGCGAGCCATCCTCGGCGAGCAGGTTCACCCCGTCCTTTTCCATGCCGAAGATCGCGCGGAAGTTGCCGCCGCCGTCCATCACGTGCTTGGAGGTGTCGTACAGGTTCGCCGAGCCCGGGTGCTTGAGCGCCGGCGTGCCGTAGCACGGCCAAGGCAGGCCGAAGTAGTCGCCGGTCAGGTCGTAGCCGGTCTTCGCGTCCTTGCCGCCTTTCGCGCGCAGCGTCTTCACGTCGAAGACTTCCATGTTGCGCATGTGTGCCTGCAGGCGCTGCGGCGACTGGCCGGTGTAGCCGATGGTCCACGCGCCGCGGTTGATTTCGTTCGCGAGCGTGTCCTCCATCGAAGGCTCGTCGTAGCCGCCCTTCGCCTTCACCACGCGCAGATTCTGCTTGCCGTCCTTCCTGCCGAGGAACTCATTCTCGAAGCCGAGCTTCTTGGCGAAGGCCAGCATGATCGCCTGGTCAGAGCGCGACTCGAACAGCGGATCGATCACCTTCTCGCGCCACTGGAGGGAGCGGTTGGAAGCCGTGCACGATCCCTCGGTTTCGAACTGCGTCGCGGCCGGCAGCAGATACACGCCGCGCCCGGCCTTCTCCTGCACGCCGTCGACGGGCATCGCCGCCATCGCGGCGGTGGCCGACGGATACGGGTCGATGACGATCATCATGTCGAGCATCTTCATCGCCTTGACCATGTCGAGGCCGCGGGTCTGCGAGTTCGGCGCGTGGCCCCAGTACACCATCGCGCGGATGTTCGAATCCTGGTCGATGTTCTCGTTCTTCTCCATCACGCCGTCGATCCAACGCGAGACCGTCATGCCGGGCTTGCCCATCATCCCCGGGGCGAAGCGGTCTTGCAGCCATTTGAGATCCACGTTCCAGACTCGCGCCCAGTGCGTCCAGGATCCGGGCACCGCGACCGGGTAGTAGCCCGGAAGCGTATCGGGATTGGGGCCGACGTCGGTCGCGCCCTGCACGTTGTCGTGGCCGCGGAAGATGTTCGCGCCGCCGCCTGAGACGCCGATGTTGCCGAGGGCCAGCTGGAGGATGCAGGAGGCGCGCACCACGGCGTTGCCGATGGTGTGCTGCGTCTGCCCCATGCACCAAACGATGGTGCTGGGCCGGTTCTTGGCGAAAGCTTCCGTGACCTTCAGCAACTGCTCGGGTGGCACGCCGGTGACGTTGTGCACCTCTTCCGGCGTCCACTTCTTCAGGACTTCCTCTTTAATCTTGTCCATCCCGTAGACGCGGGCCTTGATGTAGTTTTTATCCTCCCAGCCGTTCTTGAAAATGATGTGCAGCATGCCAAAGAGGAACGGGATATCGGTGCCCGAGCGGATGCGCACGTATTCGTCGGCCTTGGCCGCGGTGCGCGTGAAGCGCGGATCTACTACGATCATCTTCGCGCCGGTTTCCTTCGCATGCAGCATGTGCAGCATCGACACCGGGTGCGCTTCGGCCGCATTCGAGCCGATGTACATTGCGCACTTGGTGTTCTGCATGTCGTTGTAGGAGTTTGTCATCGCGCCGTAGCCCCAGGTCTGGGCGACGCCCGCGACGGTGGTCGAGTGGCAGATGCGCGCCTGGTGGTCGCAGTTGTTAGAGCCCCACAGCGAGACCCACTTGCGGAGCAGCATCGACTGCTCGTTGTTGTGCTTGGAGGAGCCGACGACATAGAACGCGTCGGGCCCGGACTCCTTGCGGATCGCGAGCAGGCGGTCGCCGATTTCGTTCACCGCCTGGTCCCAGGAGATCCGCTGGTATTTCCCGTTCACCAGCTTCATCGGATACTTCAGCCGGTGCGAGTGCTCGGTCATGCCGTGCTCGCGCACCGAAGCGCCCTTCGCGCAGTGCGCGCCCAGGTTGAGCGGCGAGTCGAATACCGGCTCCTGGCGCACCCACACGCCATTCTGCACCACCGCGTCGATGGCGCAGCCCACCGAGCAGTGCGTGCACACCGAGCGCTTGACCTCGATCTTGCCGGCCGATTCGTCGGCCGCGTCGGCTTTGCCGATCATGCTGAACGGCAACTGGCTCGCGAACGCGCCCGCGCCCGCGGCGATGCCCGAGCGCTTCAGGAACGTGCGGCGGTCGATCGTCTTCGCCAGCATCCCGGAAAGGCTGCGCGACAGACGGCTGGAAGAAAGATGAGCGGCGGCTCCAGTGGATTTCCTGGTCAGCATCATGGTCACGCCTCCTCGGGTCAGACTTTTGCGGTGTTGTAGTAGCTGCGGACGTGCGCAGTGTCCTGATATCCCTTGCCGCGGCGTTTGTCGTTACCTGCGACCGCCTTGGGTTCCTCCGGGTTGAGCGTCCTGCCGACCACCGCGGCCGCCGTTGCGGCGCCGCCGACGCCTGCTGCGATGAGGAAGGTCCTGCGGCTGAGTTTTGATCTTGTGTGGTTCATGTGGAGTCTCCTTCCTATCGTCAGCACCTGAAACATGCAAGCTATGGCAGCGCAATCATTAGAACACTTTAAGGGCTTCGGTTTCAACCGCTAGAAAGCTCTCGGCGAAATGGGCAACGTGTTTGTAAAAATTGGCCTTTTCGCTCTTTGCTATTGCACCGCAAAAACCGGGGTAAGAACGGGCGATATATCGGTCGAAAAACCCTTGTTGCATTTGCAGCGCAGCATCCTCGGAGCCCAATGAAATCAAGTGCCGCATGACATCCAACAGCCCCGCCATGTGGTCCTCGGGTTCGTGCGCCCCTCCCGACCGGGCGAGCCCCCAGCCTGCCAGCTCGCCCCGCAGCCGGGCGAGGATCTTCTCGCGGCCGGTATCGGCGAGGTAGTAGCTCGCATAGGGCGTCACCTCGGCCTTGCCGGTACCGACGAGGATCTCGTCGTACTCGAGGCGGGCCGCCTCGGCCTCCATCACCCGGGCCGCGGCGGCGAGCTTGTTCCACGCGTCCGCAAGAGCGGACTGCTCGGCGCCGATTGCGATCTCGTCGGCACCGCCGATGGTTGCTAGCAGCGCGGCGTCCGGGCCGGAATAGAAAAGCCGCGCAAGTAGCGCGTAGTACCCAGCGCGCGCGCCATCCTCGGGCACCTCCGGCGGCTGGAACTTGAGCGGGGTCAGCGTCGCGCTCACGGTTTTACGTCCGAGATGTTGATCTCTCCCTTGTTTTCCATCATGTCCACGACGCGGCAGTCGGCGCACATCTGGAGGCGCTTCAGCGCCCCGCCGCCCGCGAACATCGAGTGGCCGGTGAGCTTGCCGAGCATGTTGTCCACCATCTTGCGCGTGCCGAAGGGCTTGCCGCAGCGCACGCAGTTGTAGGGTTCCGCCTCGTTCAGCATGACTTCCTGTTTCGCCTTCGCCGCGAGCAGCAGGCGCGGGGCGAGCGTGATCGCGTTCTCGGGACAGGTCTTCTCGCACAGCCCGCACTGTACGCAGTTGCGCTCGATGAATTTCAGCATCGGCTGGTCGCGCCCGTCGACGAGCGCCGATTCCGGGCAGGCGCCGACACAGGCCATGCACAGCGTGCAGGTCTCTCTGTTGACGAGGACCTGCCCGTAAGGGGCACCGGCACCGAGCTTTATCTCCTCCTGCGGCTTCGGCGCCTGCTTCGCGAGGTGGTCGATGGCGAAATCGAGTGTGGTGCGCTTTTCGGGCGAAAGGTTGTAGGTCGCGGGCTTGGCTACCGATGCCGTGGGAGCGAGCGCCCAGATCTCTTTTTCCAGCACGGCGTGCTCGCCGGTCGCGAGAAACCGGAAATGCGTCCCGCCGTAGCCGAGCCCGTTCGCGATGGTCTCTGCAAAACTCATCTGCTTTTTCAACGCGTCGCCGTATTCAGCGGTTTCCTTCGGCGTCGCGAGCACCGCGACCTGGCCCGCGCCATAAGCGAGTGCCGCGAGCAGCACATCTATCCCGATCGAGGCGGGATGATGGACTTCGAGCGGAATCACGCGCGCGGGCAAGCCTTTCCCGCGCCGCGCGAGCTTCGCGATCAGCGTGCGGCTCTCGCCCGCATTGTGCAGGAGCAGGCAGGCGTCCTTGCCGCCCGCCTGGGCGTAGACGGAAAGCACCCGCTTCAGCCGCGCGCCGAGGTCCGGCACGCGAGGATAGGCGTAGCTCATCGCGCCCGAGGGGCAGACGGTCGCGCAACCGCCGCAGCCCATGCACAGGTGCGGATCGACCTTGACGTGATCGCCGTCCGGCGCGATGGCGCCGGTCGAGCAGACATCCAGGCACTGGTTGCAGCCGACCTTCGAGGAGCGGCTGTGCGCGCAGATCTTCTCGTTATAGGCGAAGAAGCGCGGCTTTTCGAACTCGCCCACCATCTGGCCGAGCTGCCCGGCGGCGAGCGCCTGCTCAAGCGGATCGGCGCCCGGCGCGAGGTAGCCCTGCGGCGGCTGCGCGGTGCGTATCAGCGGCTGCGCCGAGAAATCGAGCACCATGTCGAAGCGCTCGCTTCGCTCGCGCGCGGCGCGCTCGAAGTCGATCGCGCGGATCGCGCCGCAGGCCTTCACGCACTCGCGGTGCGCCTTGCACTTGTCCATGTCGATCTGGTAGGAAAAATCGATCGCCTGCTCGGGGCACGCATGGATGCAGGCGTTGCAGCGCGTGCAGACTTCCAGGTCGATCGGGTTGTACTGCTCCCAGACGACCTCGAACTCGCCCAGATGGCCTTTTACCGACTTTACTTTTCCCGACCAAACCGGATAGCGACGTTCGGCAGGCAATTCCCCTCCGCGGCTGCTCGTGATCAGCACATTTACTTCGAGCTGCTGGGCGAGCTTATCGGCCCAGGCTATCGCGGCCTCGGTCGGGCCGATGATGAGCAGTTGACCGCTAGACTGGTAGCTCACGCCCGGCACCGATTCGGGTTCGGGCAGCTCCGCGAGCGCGAGCAGCGCTGCGATCTTGGGCGTCGCCGCTGCCCCCTCCTTCGACCAGCCCGCGTGTTCGCGGATATTGATGAACTTCAGCTGCGTCGGAGAATTCGCCGTCTGGGCGATTTCCGAGAACAGCGGCGCCTCCTGCGTGCAGGCGACGACGCAGGCCTCGTCCTTGAGCGACTCCTGGAAGCTGCCGACTTCCTTGCGGCACAGCTCGGTGTGCATCTGGATCGGCTGCGTGAGCTTGAGCGCCGCGACTAGCGCCTTGGCATCGAGCGCAATGGTCTTGTTGCAGTTGCAGATCTTCAGCGCGCGGTCTTCGAGCGTCATGTCAAGCCTTGTCTTTGCGTTCGGCGGGCTCAGGCGGCGGCGTTTCCGCCTGGGCCTCGCTTTGCGCCTTTTCGGCCGCCTCGGGCAGAGATTGGACGGCGGGCGTCTCCGCCGCAGCATGCGGGTCTTTCTTCTCCTCGTCGTCGAAGAGCAGGCCTTTCGCATGTTCGAGCGTCTTCAGCATGGCCAAGGGGATGGGCTCGCCCTGCGTGAAGTCCTCGCAGTAAGCCTCGAACCGTTCGAAGTTCTCGAAGTGCGGATCGCTGAACAGCTTCTTCAGCGCCGAGCGCTTGAGGTTCTCGCTCACGCCGGGCTTCAGGAATTCGCTGTATTCGGAAGCGAGGCCTTTGAGGGATTCGAGTGGCGGCAGCTCGCTCGGCGCGGACGCGTCCGTCGGCGCCGCGGCTGCGCCGGTGTTCACAACCGCCGGAGCCGCAGGCGCCGGCTCCGCCGGCGGCTGCGTCTCGGCCGGCTTCTCCGCGGTCTTGCGCGCTTCGATCTTGCGCCGCGACCAGCGCGAGGCGAAATTTTCCTTGTCGTCAGCGATCATCGCGCTTTGCCCCTTTGAACGAAGGCGGCCGGGAGCGCTTCTTCGGCTCCGGCTTGTAGTTGCGCTCGACGTACTCCGCGAGCCACGGGATCCATTGCGGCGGCATCGGCACGCCGTCCACGCGCGCGCCGGCGTCCATCAGGCGCGCCGCCTCGTTGTAGCTCACCGTGACCGCTTTCGGCACGCCCGCGCCCTCCTCTTCGAGCCAGTTCACGAACACGAACGGTTTCTGCGAGCTGAGATTGAGGTAATAGCCTTCCGCCTCGTCGCGGAAAAGCTCGAGCTTGAACCCCGGATGCAGCCACTGCGTGCGCACCTCGTTCTCGACGAGTGCGCGGGGCGCAGCGCCCGGCTCGCTCGCGTCGGGCACGACGCCGATCGGCTCCCACTTCTCCGACTGCCAGCGGTTGTTCTCCAGGGGCGTCCGTTCCATCACGACTGCGACGGCGAGGCTGGTCTGAGACATTTTTCGGGCTATACTCACCAGTTCAGCAAACAGCAAATTATGA